>JAISVI010000143.1 GCA_031271665.1 Oscillospiraceae bacterium | reverse complement strand
CGCTTTGTCAATGGGCTTTATTGCCCAAGTTTGTCCCAAGTTTCCCCCGTTTTTTGCCGCCGTCAGTGCGGCACTGCCGCCCCGGCCTATCAAAAAGCCGCGAAAACGGTTGACTTATGGCTTTGTATACTATAGGATATTAGCATCTTTCTTGACGACGGGGGCGCTTGCGTGGACGGTTTGATGACGGTGCTTTTTATAATGCTGTATGTCCTGTCCGCCGGGATGATCGCAAACGGCGTTGTGCTGATTGCGCACACAAGGAAGCTGCGCACGTCGGACGGCTGCGAGGTCGTAGAGGCAACGGTTTGCGAGGTGCGCCGATACGACAAAAGCGAGAACCTGCCCGGTATGCGCCAAAGCGGCTTTTATCCTGTGTTCGAACTTGAGCATATGGGAAGCGCGCGCCACTTTATGGGCAGGGTGTCAAGGAACGGTTCGCGCTGGCTGCCCGGCCAGACGGTGAAGCTTCTCTACACCCCGGAGAAGGGTACTGCCGTCGAGTATGACAGCGTGGCGCTTTCACGCATAACGGGCATTGTGTTTGTCGTTCTGGGGTGCATACTGGCCGCGGGAGCCGCGCTTGCCCAAATCTTAACGCCGAGGTAAATGATATGCTGGATATTAAATTTGTCCGCCAAAATCCCGACAAGGTGCGCGAGAATATAAGGAAGAAGTTCCAGGATCACAAGCTTGCCCTTGTGGACAGCGCCCTTGACCTTGACGAGCGCCACCGCGCCGCCCTGCGTCGCGCGGAGGAGCTTAAGTCCGAGCGCAACCGCGTTTCCAAGGAAATAGGCGCTCTTATGGCCGCGGGTAGGCGCGAAGAGGCCGAGGACGCGAAAAAGCGCGTGGTAAGCGCGGCGGACGAGCTTGCCTCCCTAGAGGCGCAGACAGGCGAGCTTTCCGCAAAGCTGCGCGAGTGCATGATGCAGATTCCAAACATTATCGACGAAAGCGTCCCCCTCGGACGCGACGACAGCGAGAACGTCGAGCTGAAGCGCTTTGGCGAGCCTTTGACGCCGGACTTCGAGATACCCTATCACGTCGAGATAATGGAGCGCTTTTCCGGCATCGACCTTGACAGCGCGCGCGCCACAAGCGGAAGCGGCTTTTACTACCTGCGCGGCGATATCGCGCGGCTTCACTCGGCGGTTTTGTCCTACGCGCGCGACTTTATGATTGACCGGGGATTCACCTATTATATCCCGCCTTTTATGATACGCGGCTCGGTCGTAACGGGGGTTATGAGCTTTGCCGAGATGGAAAACATGATGTATAAGATAGAGGGCGAGGATCTTTATCTAATCGGCACAAGCGAGCATTCCATGATCGGCAAGTTTATAGACACGCTTCTGGACGAGCGCGATTTGCCCCAGGCGCTTACAAGTTATTCGCCCTGCTTCCGCAAAGAGGTCGGCGCGCACGGCATTGAAGAGCGCGGGGTTTACCGCATACACCAGTTTGAAAAGCAGGAAATGGTCGTTTTATGCCGCCCGGAGGAAAGTCCGGCGTGGTTTGAGAAGATGCTTGCGAACACAATCGACTTTTTCAGGACGCTTGATATCCCCGTGCGGGCGCTTGAGTGCTGTTCGGGCGATTTGGCGGATTTGAAGGTCAAAAGCGTTGACGTAGAGGCATGGTCGCCCCGCCAGAAGAAGTATTTCGAGGTGGGAAGCTGCTCTAACCTCGGCGACGCGCAGGCGCGGCGTCTTGGCATACGCGTGCGCGGCGCGGGCGGGAACACCCATCCGCACACGCTTAACAACACTGTCACAGCGCCGCCCAGAATGCTTATCGCCTTCCTTGAAAATAACCTAAGACCGGACGGCAGCGTCGCCATCCCCTCCGCGCTGCGCCCGTATATGGGCGGGAAGGAACAGTTGATAATTGACAATTGATAATTGACAATTGACAATTGTTCTGCCCGTGGCAACCACTTAACAGGGAGACGGTTATAATATCCGCGCAGTATAAGAAGGGATAATTGTCAATTGTTCATTGTTCATTGTCAATTATCAGACGGGGGTTTAAATGGGTAAGTTTGTTACGGTGTTTTCTGTCGTATTGCTTCTTATGCTTATCGCGGCGGTTGTGTATCCGGGAATCAACGATATGGTCGCGCGCGGACAGGAAGAGGCGCGTTACGCGGCCGCTCCGCGCGCGTCCGTTACGCCCGCCGCGCAAAACACGCCGGACAGGCCCTCCCGCGTGTCCGCCCCGGTCTTCTCCCCCGCGCCTAAGCCCACGGCGTCCCCCGCCCCGACCGCGCCCCCGACGCCGACGCAGATACCCACTCCCGCGCCCACGCCAAGCCCGACGCCCGCGCCTACGCCCCCGCCGGAACCAAGCCCGCCGCCCACGCCTATGCCCACGGCCACGGACAGGGAGTTTGCCGAGGCGGACGAAGCCCCGCAGGAGGGCGGCGCGGTGATTGACAAGCCTTCCGCCCTGCCCGGTATGACGCCCGCCGCCCCGGACGAGGATTTAACGCTTCAGAAACACTACATAGAAGAAAACCTTGACAGGTATCTTTCCTTTATGGCGGCAAACACCGCATATTCCGCGCGGCTTGCCGTGTCGCTTGTAAACCTGAACGCCGATTACGGCTTCTATGAAGCAATAAGCACCGTTGCAAACCCAAGCGACCTTCTCGCGCTTTGCAATAAGAATCACCAGCTGCCCGAAGACTATGCCCCCGAAGGTCTGCGCGCCGTGAAGGGCGCGTCGCGCCTTATGCGCGGCGATGCCGCCGCCGCGTACGAAAGCATGAGCGCCGCGCTTAAAGAGGAAACGGGGCTTGGGCTTGTTGTCGTGTCCGCGTACCGCGACTTTAAATATCAGGACAACCTTTTCAAAAAATACTCAAAGCGCGACGGCGCCGCAGTTGCCGACACCTATTCGGCGCGGGCGGGGCATTCCGAGCATCAGACCGGCCTTACCGCGGACATCGGGCAGAAAAGCCCCTCGTCGGGCATGACCAGCCTTAAATTCCAGAATACGCCCCAGTATGAATGGCTTTTGGAAAACGCGCATAAATACGGCTACATACTGCGCTATCCCAAGGGTTACGAGGCCGTGACCGGATATATGTTCGAGCCGTGGCACTGGCGCTTTATCGGCGTAGGCGACGCCACCGCGATGTACGAGGGCGGCTATACCACCTTCGAGGAATACATCGGAGAATTTACACCCGGAGAGGTAAATGAATGATAATCGACTTTCATACCCACGTTTTCCCGGACGAACTCGCCCCGCGCGCAATGGCCGGGCTTATGTCCGTGGTAGAGGGGCTTTACACCCCCGCCAACGACGGCACGGTCAAGGGTCTTGTTGACAACATGGACGCGTGGGGAATCGACGCGAGCGTGGTCATGCCCGTGATAACAAAGGCCTCGCAGGTAAGGAAAACGAACGAGTGGGTCAAAAGCCTTTGCTCGGATCGGATTATTGCTTTCGGGGGGATTTACCCGCACGGCGACACATGGAAAGAGGATATAGACTTCGTCTGCGGCCTTGGCCTGAAGGGTCTTAAATTCCACGCGGAGTATCAAGACTTTATCCTTGACAGCCCCGAAATGCTGAAGATATACGACTACGCCCTTGCAAGGGGGCTTATCCTTCTGCACCACGGCGGCTTTGACCCGGCGTATCCCCCGCCGTTCAGAAGCTCGCCCCGCATGTTTAAGAACGTGGCCGACGCCATGCGGGGCGGGGTTATCGTCGCCGCGCACTTCGGCGGGCATGACCAGTGGGACGACGTGGAGAAATACCTGGTCGGGACGGGCATATACCTTGACACCTCGATGGGCTTCCCCTTCTTCGGTGACGAGCGCTTCCTAAGAGTCGCGGAAAGGCACGGCACGGACAAAATCCTGTTCGCCTCCGACGCCCCGTGGAGCGACGCGCGCGCCGAAATAGCGCGCCTGAAATCCCTTCCCCTTACGCCCGAAGAGATTGACGCGATACTGGGCGGCAACGCCCGGCGGATTCTGGGACTGTAGGACGCGCCGCCCGTGTTACGCCCTTGCAATGCGATAAGCCGCCCGATGTGGGCGGCTTTTTGTGATGCGTGGGAGGTGGGCGTCAAGACGTCCACCTTTTACATAGAACACAACTTGATAATTTCTAACCAACTTGCTGCTCGCACAATGTTTTTGCCGTCACAGGCTTTGTTATAGGCACAGTCAAAGCAGATAACTTTCGTAACTTTGCTAAGCGCTGTGATGTTTTCGGGTTTGTCCTCGATCATTACATCAATCCTATGTTTTTTACATCCTTCCGTTTTATCCCGGGCACTGTGGTGTTCGTCACAGAAGAATATCCCGTCATAGGGGATACCGCGTCTTTTAAGCCAGTTTCTCAGTATAAAACGCGACAGAAAGCCCATGAGGTTTCTTTGTGTAACACACACCCTTCCTGTAATTATGAAAGTTTTATGTCCTGTGTTACGCAATTCACGAATAACTTGCGACGCGTTTTCTCGCGCAGGGTATCCTATAATGTATTTCCATATTGTTTTCCACCCGAATTTGCGCCGCTCTTCCTCAGTACATCCGAAAATATCCGTAACATCAAAAGCGTTGGGATCAACAATATCATATCCGTATTTTTTCTTAAAATATGGCGTCCCTATTTTAAGCTGATAATCGGCAACATCAGCCAAGACCCCGTCTACATCAATCCCTATGTTCATTTCTTTGTTATCCCCTCTTCATATGCAAGAATATCATTATACGCGTTGATAACGCATTGTCGTATCCTCTCCGTCGCCAGTTTTAAGTTTTCTCTCGGCCCGACAGAAAGCGTATCTCCCATGCAAATAATAGGATTTCGCGAGCGCAAACTCGCACAGTTTTTTATTGCCAACGTTCCCACTTCAGCGCCTGTTTCTTGCGCGATTTGGGAAACCCCCGCGCTGAATTCACCTATGTTTTTTTCACCTCTGCGACTTCCCTCTGCAAAAATGAAAACCCGCTTCCCATACAGCACATATTGAGCGATGCGCGCTTTGGCTTGTTTCCAACTCGACATACTGTCGAGGTCAACTACTATCGCGCCAGTCGGCTTGTAAAGCAAATTCCACCTAACAGGCCATGTCGTTACTTTTTTCTTTACTAAGTAATGGATGGGTGTTGTCCCCAAGAGCGCGGGAATAAAAAACTGGTCGTATGAGCCTATATGATTAGAAGTAAATATTAGCGGTTTGTTATCGGCAATGCGTTCTTTATGAAGGATTTTTATGCCCTTTAATTTTGCAAAGATTCTGCAGCCTTGGGCTAGTATTTTGTAGTAATACTCTTGTTTCTTAACAAGTATTGGATCAAACTGTAGTTTTAGATACTGATCCCTAAGAGACTTGTATAATCTCTCCAACGCCTCATCGGAACTTAATCGTTTCTGTGTACTCGTAACGCACAGATGCGAAATCACATATTGTATGTCATCAGCAGTGGTTTTCGGATTATCCAACATCGTCACTCCGTCACTATAACGAATCATCAAACGCCTATGCACACGACGTTTTTACGGTGTCATCTCTTATTTGCCATTCTGTATACATATGTATTACCCGCGCATTATATACCATCTTCTTCCCGTATGCAAGAATTATTTCACAAAAACATACGAGGGGGGAAACACCGTGACCGATAAGTTTGTTATCACTCCGCTTAGAGGTGAAGACGGAACGACCGTCATAAGCGCGCGAATCCCGGACAGGCTTGTCAAACGCTTGGAAGACGTCATTGTTAAGACCGGCAGAAGCCGCACCCAAGTAATTATAATGGCACTTGATTACGCGTTGGATCGGCTTGAAATAGAAGAGGCGAGGGACAAGGAATAAGTATTACGGCACCGATTTGCAAAAATAGCGGACAGTTTTAAAATATTCATCGCA
>JAISVI010000136.1 GCA_031271665.1 Oscillospiraceae bacterium | reverse complement strand
TCGCCCGGCAGCAGAAGCCCCGAAACCTCGTACTCCCATGTGCGGTGCATGTTATCGGCGCTTCCGGCACTCTTCCCGTTCAGGAAAACCTCGCACACGGTGTCCAACCCCTCGCAGCGCAGTACGGCGCGCTTGTCCGAGAGTATTTCCGCGTCGGGCGTGAATGTACGGCTTAACACAAAGTCCGAATCCATAACGGCAAGGGCGCTTTGCTCGTTATCCCTGTAGAAAGGGTCTTCCATAAGCCCCGCGTCCAGTAAAAGAGAGTAGACAGACCCCGGGACTCTTCCTTCGCAATGGTATTCGCCAAAATCCAAATTCCACGTGCCGCCTAAATCCTGCTTAAACATAATCTTGCCCCCGTTTCCTTTTCCTCTATTGGTATATAGCAATTTGTGTGCCAGTGTGCCGTTCCGTAGTCACGGACGGCTCTTTTTTTGTGTGCCGGAAACATGGAAGCTGAAAGGTTTGGAAAATCCCGTTGCGTGCATCCTCAGCGGGAGTAAGCCTGCCCTGTTAAGGGGGAGCGGCGCAGCCGCCGCAGAGGATATCAAAGACGCGCCGACTGTCCCGCAGAAAAAGGGAATTTACGGAAGGCTTTAGTCATAATCGCTAAAATAACGGCAAAATTCTTATGAATTATTGCCAATTGACATCATGGGCGAGCGAGTTTATTATAATAAATAGCTATAGCAAATCGCACATACTATTAAGATTATAAATAACTTGGCATAGGAAAAACTAATACTAAGTGAATCTTGCTATTGAAAGGGAGAGAATCACATGCCAGACCAGAAACCCAAGATGGTGGATTTCGACGCCGCGCTGCACAATGAGAACTACGACGCCGAATATCTTATCCCGCCCGTATCACCCGACGACCTCTTCACGCTTGCCGACCGGAAGTGCGAAAGTCTGGACGGTCAGTGGGGTTTTGCCATCGACCCATACGAGAACGGGATGCGCAAGAAGTGGTTTAACGAGATAACCGCCGACGACGCCGGATTTCCCCTGCCAATGGATTTTGACTTTGACGCGTGGGAGTCCATTGCCGTGCCCGCTTGCTTTAACACCCAGCAAAAAGAGTTCCTTTTTTACGAAGGCATGACATGGTATACACGCAGGTTTTATTTCGTGCCGGACAGCGAAAAGCCGCGCGTGTTTATGCGCTTTGGCGGGGCCAACTATGAATGCAGGGTCTGGCTGAACCGCAAGCTTATCGCGCGCCACTTGGGCGGAAGCACGCCGTTCGCCGTGGAGGTGACTGATTACTTACAGCGGGAAAACCGACTTCTGGTTATGGTAAGCAACCGCCGCCGCCCGGAAAACGTCCCGGCGCTTAACACGGACTGGTTTAATTACGGCGGGCTTTACCGCTCGGTCGGCCTTTACCGTATGCCGAAAAGTTTTATAAAGGATCTGTTTGTCCGGCTTGTCCCGGACGGGGAGATGAATAAAATCGCGGTAAGCGTTAAGGTCGAAGGAAACGCGCGGGATTGTACGGTAAGCATACCGGGGCTTGGGCTTGACCTTGCGCTTAAACTGCAGGACGGCGAAGGCGAATGCGTCGTGCCGGCAAGCCCCGAGCTTTGGAGTCCGGAATCGCCCAAACTCTACTCTGTCACTGCCCGATGTGAAGCCGATGTTCTGTCGGACGAGGTTGGATTCAAGGATTTCCGCGCCCAAGCGGAAAAGGTGCTGCTTAACGGAAAAAGGATCTTCCTGCGCGGCATCAGTATGCACGAGGACAGCGCGGACGTCGGAAAGAGTCTGCGCGCGCAAGACATTGAAAAAAGCTTTGCCATCGCAAAAGAGCTTGGCTGTAACTTCATCCGGCTTGCGCATTACCCGCACTCGGATATGGCCGCGAGAATCGCGGACAGGGTCGGGCTTCTCGTCTGGGAAGAGGTGCCGGTATACTGGACAATACTGTTTGGCAACCCCGCGACCTATCAGTGCGCGCAAAATCAGCTTAAAGAGCTTATTTTGCGTGACCGCGGGCGCGTAAGCGTGTGCGTCTGGTCCGTAGGAAACGAAAACCCGGACAACGACGAGCGTCTGGAGTTCATGAAGGGGCTTATAGACACGTGCAGAAGCCTTGACGATACGCGCCTTGTTTCCGCCGCGTGTCTGGTCAACTATAAGAAACTGGCAATGGAAGACCGCCTTGCGGAATTCGTCGATATTGTCGGCATTAACGAGTATTACGGGTGGTATCGCCACAATATGGAGGATCTGCCGAGAGAGCTTGCAAACCTTGATATCGGCAAGCCGGTTATGATCTCCGAGATGGGCGCGGACGCGCTTGCGGGACACCACGGTTCGCGGGACGAGCTTTTTACCGAGGAGTGTCAGGAGTACGTTTACGAGCGGCAGATAGAAATCCTGTCGAAGTTCGCATTCCTTTGCGGGCTTTCTCCGTGGATACTGTGCGATTTCCGCACGCCGCGCCGCCAAAATGGATTCCAGCGCGGGTGGAATCTGAAGGGGCTTGTCACGGCCGACAGGAATTATAAAAAGAAGGCGTTCTTTACCCTTCAGAAATTCTACCATGTCAAAGCCAAACAAAGCGAATAATACGAAAGGACGGATATATATGGGCAAGGTCATAGACATACACGTACATATCGGGACAAGCTCTTCCCTGAGTGTGGCGGGCGGCGCAAAGACGGCGATTGACCTTATGGACAAAAACGGCGTTGACTGCGGCGTGGCGTTCCCAATGGTCGGGTTTGAAGACCCTAACGGCGTTGCGGACATGGTAAGCATCAACGATCAATCCGTATCCTGCGTCCGTGAGTACCCCGAGCGCTTCCCCGTGGCGCTTGGCGAAGTAGAACCGCGCTATGGCAAGGCGTGTCTGGACGAAGTAGACCGCGTTTTTGGCGAACTGAAGCTGCGGGGGCTTATGTTCCACAATGACTTCTGCGGCGTACCGTCGGACGCGCCGATTATGTTCGATATCATACAGCGCGCAAGCAAATACCCCAATCCCGTCATCATGCTGCATTCAGCCCAGCACTCAATGTTGGAAGCGCCGTTCATGCATATCAGCCTTGCGATGGAGTTCCCGGAGATAACCTTTGTAATACTGCACCCGATGATGAGCGCAATCCAGCTTCGCGCCTCTATCCAGCAAGCAAAGCTTTGCCCCAACATTTACTTCGACACCTGCATGACGTCAAATCATCTGTTCCTTGTGGAAGAGGCCGTTCAGCGTATCGGCGCAAACCGTATCATGTTCGGCTCGGACAACCCCTATTACCAAAAGGGAGAGTTCTGCTATGACAAGTACGTGATTGAAAACGCAAGGATTTCCGAAGCGGACAGGGAAAGAATTTTCTGTGAAAACGCAAGAGAATTATTCGGCATTAAAATCTGAAAGGAAAGGAGGCTTTACTATGAGCAAAATCATCGACGTCCACACACAGATCGGGTACGGGGAAGAGGTGCCGTTTCATGTCGAGGATACTTTGCGCCTTATGGACGCAAACGCGATAGACATGGCCGTTATTTCGCCGATTCTCTCATATCCCCGGCCATTGGGAATTGCAAGCTCGACCGAGCAAAACGACAACATTGCCGAGTGCCTTGCCCGGTTTCCGGACAGGTTCGCCGCGGGACTGGGCGCGGTAGATCCGCGCAACGGCGCGTCCGCCGTTGGGGAAGTAAGGCGCATTATGGGCGAGCTTAAGCTTGCGGGTCTTGTCTTTGACAATGACTATACGGGTCTGGCCATCGACCATCCGACCATGTACAAGTTTATACAGGCCGCATCCGAATACGACGGCGCGGTTGTGATGGTCAACACGGTGCAGTATTCGGTGCTTAAAGCGCCGTTCATGCTTGGCAAACTGGCCCGCGCCTTCCCAAACGTTACCTTTATTAACGCGTGCGCGCTGATGACCATGACGCAGGTAAAGGGGTCAAAGGATTTGTCGCACAATCACCCAAACATATACATCGATATGTCACGCTGCAATACGATACTCGACGCTTTGGGCGGCACGATCGATGAGGTTGGCGACGAGCGTGTCCTGTTCGGCAGTTACAGCCCGTTCTATTCGGTGTGCCAAGAAAAAATTCTGTTGAATAGGGCGGCTGTACCGCAGGAAAGCAAGGAGAAAATCTTTTACCGTAATGCGAGTAACCTGTTTAACCTAAAGAAAACTAATTAGAGAGGTGTAATTAACATGAAGAGAATTACCGTGAAAACCGTATCCTCGCTGGCATTGGCCGCCTGTCTGCTGTTCGTGTTTATGGCGGGATGCTCGCCCTCGTCCTCAATCGCCCCAACGACTAACCCGCCCTCTGCGCCCACAGCCGGAACACCGGGCGCGCCGACCGCGACAGCGCCGGCAAAACAGGATTTCTCCGGCACGACGATAACCATGCTTCGCCACAGCGGTTACGAGGCCGACTGGATGGCCGAAAAATTTCAAAAGCTTAAAGAGGAAACGGGCATCACCGTTGTGGTTGAAATGGTCAACTATGCCCAGCTTCATGACAAAATCGTCGTAGACGCTGCCGGCGGCGGAGGAACATACGACATCATTGCCACCACGGACGCCTGGGTTGGCGAGTTCGCGGGAAGCGGCTGGCTTACCGACTTAAACCCGATGTTCAACGACCCGACGCTTTACGACGCGAACTATAACAGGGATGACGTCGCGGCCTCTATGTTCGAAGCGAATGTCGTTGACGGCGCGCTGTACGCGATACCTTGGAAATTCAACAATATCCTTATGGTGTACCGCTCTGACCTTATCCCCGCGCCGCCGGAAACATGGGACGAGTACCTTCAGGTCGTAAAGGACAATACAAAGGACGGCGTGTATGGCGTTGGCCTTTCGCTAAGCACAACCTCGATAGACACGTTCCTTTCATTGCTTTGCACCAACGGCGGCGCGCTTCTTTCCGAGGACAACAAGACATGTCTGCTTGATTCGCCCGAGGCGATTGAAACACTTGAGTTCATTATGGAACTGCATAAGTACGCCGCGCCC
>JAISVI010000166.1 GCA_031271665.1 Oscillospiraceae bacterium | reverse complement strand
TTCAGCTTCATAAGCCATTCCTCGTGCAAGGTTTTGCACCGCTGGGGCGGGGCAAGAGTATCATAGTCCCCGGCCCAAGCCATAAATCTTTTATGCTCTTCATACATATCCCCGCCGCCGCGTATACGCGCGCCAAACCGCGCAAATTCTCGTTTTTCAAGCCGCTTAATACGGATATTCGCCGGAGTATAAATAAAGATCACCAAATCGAACTTTGGGATAAAGACATCTCCCCAACCGCATAACGAGCCGGATATCACGCATTTGGGATTTTGCTTGATACTCTTATCCATAAGATGTATTCTTTCTTCATGCGGACGGGTCGCGGTGAACGGTATTTCAGTCTGAAACCAAAAAAAATGATCTGTGTCAAGCCACGTATAACCGTGCTTTTGCTCCAGCGCCTGTCCCAACGTCGTAGTCCCCGCGCCGGAAGCGCCGACAATATGAATAATATTCACTGATTGCATATATTCGTCCATTAATCACGAAGCTTTTTGTGTCTGGCCTATCGCCTTATGCCCAAGTCATTTATAAGCGCGGATTGCAAAGCTTGGGAAAAATTGATGCCCCTGTCAAGCGCCGCCGCGTTCAGCCACGCAGGAAGCGTAACGGTTCGGTTGACCGAACGGTTTGCCTGTGCCATACGGATTGACGGCATAAAGACATCGACTAAGGCGGTGCGCTCGTTCGCTTCCGCATGCGTCTGCGCAAGGGCAGAAGGCGGTGGGATTTCCTCACCGTCAAGTTCCAGTCCATACAGGACGCATCCCAACAGTTCGCGGGCGGAGACAAGTGCGTCATCGTCGTCTTTCCCGCTTGTGGCAACATCCAAATCCGGGAAAACAACCGCGATTTCCTGTCCGGGCTCATATGTGAAAATGGCTGGGTAAGAATAGCGCTCCGGTTTTTTCATAAACGGGATTCCTCCTCGAAACGTCATACGAAACGGAATTATCTGAATGCGAGACCCGACTGCCTTTCGATGCAATCAAGCGTCTTGCGCGGAATATCTTTGTCGGGGTGCTTGACAGTTGTGCGTCCTTTCTTGGTTGGGTGCTTAAAATGATGATGACTACCCACGGCATGTACCTCGTACCACCCGTCAGCAGTCAGTCTTTGTATAACCTCCCGCGAAGAGTAACTTTTCATTTATGACAGCACCTCACATGTTAACACATATTATTATATTTGTCAATGAGATGCCCTATTGAAACTTGCGCATAATCTCCGAGAACATCTCCTCGTTTTTGCCGTCGGAGCGGTAGAAGGCGGGGGGGTGTCCGATGGGGGAGGAAACCGACACCTCGCCGCCGGAGCAGGTCCTGCCGCTCCACAGGTTTACCCAGTGGCCTTCCGGCAGGAAAAGACGCGCCTTTTTCTGCCGGGCGATAAGCGTAGGCGCGACAAGCAGTTCCGGGCCGAGCATGTACTGGCCGCTCATTCGCGTAAACGTCTCCTGCCCGGGGAACTGCATAAACATCGGGCGCATGACGGGGCTTCCCTCGTGCGCGTTTTCGCGCACAAGCTGGCGCATATAGCTTGAAAGCGCGCGGTGAAGGCGGCTTGCGCGCGCGAAGTGCGCAAGTGTTTCCTTGTCGGTGTCGTACTGCCACGCCCCGGACGCCCCGCGCACCACGCGCAGCACGGGCGTGAACATCGCATAGTCAAGCCAGCGCAGATACAACTCTTTGGACTGGCGCAAAAAGAACGATATATTGCCGCCGCAGTCCGTATGTGTAAGCCCGATGCCCGAACAGGCAAGCGAAAGGCTTGCCGCAAGCGCGCCGGGAAGGCCGGTGCCGCGCCCCCAGCTTGCAAGGTGGTCGCCGGTGGACGCCATCATGGTCTGTCCGCCCGAACCAAGCCATCCGGCCTTTGTATAGAAGGCGGAGTCGGCGGTGCGCCCGGCCTCGCGTATGGCCTCGCGGTTAAGCTCGGCCCACAGGACGGGCCAGCGGTTGTGAAGCTTTACGGCGCTTTCGCCGCTGTGAAGCACCGCGTCGGCGGGCAGATAGTTGCCCATATCCGCCATATACCCGCAAAACCCAAGCCCAAGGACATTGCTTTTAAGCACTTCCTTCATCCAGAAGCGCGCGGACGGGTGGGTAAGGTCAAGCATTCCGGCCATAAAGCCGCCCATGTCGCAAATATAGTTGCCGCCCTGGGGCTTCTTGACAAGATAGTTCTTCATGCCCGCTTCGGCGAAAAGACGCCCCTCGATTGAGAAATGCGGGTTGACATACGCCATAGAGCGTATGCCGCGCGCGGATAGTTCGCGTATGACGACATCCAAGGACGGATAGTTCTCGCGGTTCCATGACCAGTCGTAAAACGGCTTTCTGCCCGAGCCGGTGTCGCGAAGGCCCGTCCAGTCGCGTATCCACATAGAACCGACCAAAGCGCCGCTTTCCTTGATGCTTTTAAGTACGTGCATCATCTCTTCCGCGCCGCCCTGAACCTCTATACACGCGCCGTCCACCACCCACTGCGGGACGACGGGCTGCCGCCCGAGAAGGCGCGTTGCCTGCTTTACCACTTCAAGCGGGGATTGCGCGTGCCCGATAACTATCACGCCCGGAAGCTCCCAAAGTTCAACGCGATAGCTTTTACTTGGGCGGAAGTCGAACGCGGCCAGAGAAGAGCAGTCAAAATAGTGCCACACATTGCGGCTTGTGAAGAAAAACGGCAGAGGGAACATCGACGGTGCGGCGTTTTCCTTTGAAAGCCTGAACGCCGGGTGGGGGCGCATACGCTCTGCCACGCGCTTTTCGCGCACCCACAGGGGGATGCGCCGTCCGCGCAGGTCAAGCGCGCCGTACTGCGCGCCCGCGCCGTATGCCGCCTCTTCCGGCGTCGCCGGGAAATTAAGCTTAATCCGGTTAAGCCCCGTCGTCGAGCGCTGTGGGGCGAGAATCAGGTCGCCCTCGCGCTCGGAAATGTGGAAGGACAGCGAAAAATCGCCGCCGGAGAAGCGTATAACGCTTCGCGCGGCGTCGTAGCTCGCGTTTACAAGCGGCGCGTGTTCGCTAAGCTCGTCCGACACGTTACAGCCGGAAACATTCCATTTGCCTTTCCCCGCCCATACGAACGGGTCGTCATGCGTGTGGCGTATCACGCACAAATCGTCCATCATAACCGAAAGGCTTGTGGGACCGGTCTTAACCTTTAACATGCTATACCTCGCAATATGTGTTTGACCGGATTTTATCATATTTTGGAGAATAACGCAAGGGAATTGGCGACGCTTGCTTTTTCTATTGAAGTCCTTCTTTGGCCATGCTATACTTTACCTACTGTAATTGACGTCACTAAAAAACGGCGCTCTGCAAGCTGCGGCGCTTTGCGCCTTCAAAAAAGGGGAGGACATAAATGTTTACAAGCTCGAAAAATGCCGAGGAATCGGCAGCACTTAATCTTGCGTACAGCGTGTGCGCGGCGGTGCGGACAGCGCCGAAAGCCTGTGGCATCGACCACCTTGAAACCGCGGTTCTTACGGGCGAGGACAAGGCCCGCGTAACGGCAGAAATGCGGGAAATCGGCAAGGCGCTTGGCGAGTCGGGAAGGTTCTTCTGCCGCGACGCGGACAATGTGGACTCCGCCGCCGCCGTTGTGCTTGTCGGGGCAAAGTATGAAATACGCGGACTGAACGAGCGCTGTAAGCTGTGCGGGTTTGAAAACTGCGCGGCATGTAAGAAAGCGGGCGCGGCCTGCGTGTTCACCTCAATGGATTTGGGCATCGCCCTTGGCTCGGCGGTTTCTATGGTTGCGGATAACCGTGTGGATAACCGCATTATGTTCACCATCGGGCAGGCGGCGGCAAAGCTTGGCCTGTTGGGCGAGTACAGGCTTATCATGGGTATTCCGCTTTCCGTTTCCGGCAAATCGGTTTTCTATGACAGGGAATGAACTACACACTCGTCCGATCACGGCGTAAAACGCTTGCGATATACATAAGGCCGGACGGCGCGCTTGAAGTCCGCGCCCCGCTGCGGCTTGCGAAATCGGAAATCGAGCGGTTTCTTACGGAAAAGGCCGCGTGGATTTCAAATAAACAGGCGCAGATTGCCGCGAGAAAACCCGCCGAACCGCAAGAACCGCCGCCGTCACAGTACACAAAGGGTGAGTTTGAGCAAACCGTCCGCGAACTCGTTGGGACGTGGGAACAGCGTCTTGGCGTAAAGACGGCGTTTGTCGGCATCCGCGCGATGACCTCCCGCTGGGGAAGCTGCACGGCAAAAACACGGCGCATACGCCTTAACGCCGCGCTCGCCTTTTGTCCGCGAGAGTGC
>JAISVI010000164.1 GCA_031271665.1 Oscillospiraceae bacterium | reverse complement strand
CAAGTCTAAATCCGTCAAATTAACCATATATTTAAGCGGTTCAATATCGGCGCTAGTCAGATCCCCAAAAGACAAATTCAACTCCGTCAAAGACGTCGAATACTCAACGCCCTTAATCGCAATTGAGGATACGGGCGCAAGGGTAGGTGCAGGCTGTATTGTCGGTGTCGGTGTTGGTTCGGGCGTAGGCGCAGGCGTAGGCGTAGGATCGGATTTTTCGCAGGAGGCGAGAGCGGCGAATATAAGCAGCACGGCAAGCGCGAGGGCGATTGTACGTTTCATAGTATCCACCCATTCACCATAGAATTTGCTAAAAAATTTGTACTCTTTCCTTATTTTAGCACAGATGGCTGAGATGTCAAGCGGAAGCTCTGTCACGGCAACGGTTGACGCATGAACATACAAAATGCACAAAAACCGGTATTCTCATGTAGGGGCGACCGTCCTCGGTCGCCCGTGCCTGCGGGATTTTCCGGGGTTACGGGCGGTCGGGGACGACCGCCCCTACATTTAGGCTGTGCAAATTGGACATTCATGCGTCAGCCGTGCTGTCACGGCAACGTATGAAACATACAAAAAATCGGAATGCCCATACAGGGGCGACCGTACGGAAGAAACAGCCCGTCCAAAAAACAACAAAATAAGACCGCCCCGCCGTGGTATGCTTGTCCATCACAATGTCCGGGGAGGCGTTTCTATGCCCGAAAAGCGGCATCTGGAACTGTTATGGAAATGTTTTATCGCCCTGCTTATAATTGCGGGCGCGTGGCTTTTTCTGCGTTTCGCGTTCCGCCCGCTGCTTCCGTTTATAATCGCGTTTATTTTGGCGCGGCTTATGGAAGCGCCCGTACGGTTTCTATGCCTGCGCATACGCTTTCCAAGACCGGTGTGCGCCGGGATTGTGACTGCGGCGGTTCTTGGGGTGCTTGTGGCGATAATCGTGGCGCTTGGCAGTCTTATCATTGGCGAAATAAACCGCCTTTTAGACAACCTTCCAAGCTTTATGGCCAGACTGCCCGTGATAACCGGGGACTGGCGTCAGCGCGTGGACGTCTGGATTGCCGCCGCGCCGCTTTCAATTCAGGACATTCTGCGTTCGGGCTTCAACAGCTTTTTAGAGGGCAGCGCGGCCATACCCGGCGAAATATACTCCCGCGCGGGCGCGTTTGTCGCCTCTCTGGCTTCCGGCGTTCCGGGGACGGTGATGTTTATCGTTACTGTGGTGCTCGGGACGTTTTTCATATCAAGCGAATACCCCAAACTGTCCGCCCTGATTATCCGGCCGTTCAAGCCGGAAACGCGCGAAAAAATCCTGCGCGCGAAGAACCACCTTGCCCTGACTTTGGGAAAGTGGATAAAGGCGCAGGCGATTCTGATGCTTATTACCTTCGTGCTTCTGCTTATCGGATTTCTGATGATGGGAATAGACTACGCGATTATCGCGGCGGGTATTACGGCGCTGCTTGACGCGCTTCCGGTCATCGGTATCGCCATGATACTTCTGCCGTGGGCGCTTTATCTGTTTTTCACGGGCGAGACGGCGCTTGGCGTGGCGATGCTTCTGCTGTTCGCCATAATTTCACTGGTGCGCGGGCTTATAGAGCCAAGGCTTGTCGGAAGGCAGATCGGCCTGTCGCCGCTTCTTACGCTTATGGCGATGTATATCGGCTTCGCCCTGTGGGGCATCGCCGGAATGATTCTTACCCCGATAATCGCCATAATGGTTAAGCAGATGGCCGAATGGGGCTGGATTCTGCCGAAACGGTTTAAAAAGAAAGAGTAAGCCCCACCGGGCAGTGGTCGCTTCCCATAATCTGCGGGAAAAGCGGCGCGGAGGCGACTTTCTCCGCAAGGCGGTCGGATACAAGGAAATAGTCGATGCGCCACCCGACGTTCTTCTGGCGGGCGTTTCCCATATACGACCACCAAGTATAAGCGTCCCTCTCTTCGGGATTCCGCGCGCGGAAGATGTCCGTAAAGCCCGCCGCGAGAAGCTTCGTCATCTTTCCGCGCTCCTCGTCCGTAAAGCCCGCGTTGCGGCGGTTTGCCTTCGGGTGCTTTATGTCGATTTCCTGATGCGCCACGTTAAGGTCGCCGCAGACAATCAATGGCTTCTTCGCGTCAAGCGATATAAGATACTCGGTAAACGCGTCCTGCCATACCATGCGGTAGTCAAGACGCAAAAGCTCGCGCTTGGAGTTCGGCACATAGACGTTGACAAGGAAGAAGTCCGCAAACTCAAGGGTTTGTATGCGTCCCTCGCCGGTGTGGTTTTCCATGTCCGTGCGCACGGAAAGCGCGGGGAACTTTGAAAGCACGGCGGTGCCGGAGTACCCGGCTCTTTCCGCGCTGTGCCAGTACACGAAGTACCCCGGCGGACAAAGCCCGGACTGCTCGGCGGTCGCCTTAACCTCCTGCAAGCAGAAAATATCCGCGTCCGCTTGACTGAAGAAAGCGTCAAACCCCTTTGTCCGGCAGGCGCGGATTCCGTTTACGTTCCATGAAATAAGCCGCATATGTATTACCGCTCTCTTTCTCCTATATCGCGGCGGTACTGCATACCCTCGAATCCCACGCGCGAAATGTCGCCGTAAACGGCGTCAAGCGCGCCGCCAAGGGTGTCCCCGACCGCGCACAGCCCCAAGACACGCCCGCCGTTTGTATAGTATCCGCCGTTTTCACGCCGCGTCCCGGCGTGGAAGATATTCGTTCCGGGGGACACGCTTTCAAGCCCGGTTATAAGCTTACCCTTCTCCGGCGTACCCGGATAGCCCCGGCTTGCAAGCACAACAAGCGCCGCCGCGCTTTCCCGGAAGCGTATTTCCGCGTCTTCAAGCGTCCCTTGCGTGACGGACAGCATTATCTCAAGCAAGTCGCTTTCAAGAAGCGTAAGCGCAACCTGCGCCTCGGGGTCCCCGAAGCGGGCGTTGTATTCGATGACCTTCGGCCCGTCCTTAGTAAGCATAAGCTCGAAGTACAAGACCCCCGTGAACGGACAGCCCTCGGCGCGCATGGCGTTAAGCGTGGGCAGGAATATCTCGCGCGCAGCGCGTTCGTTTATCTCCGGCGTGTAGTCCGGCACGGGCGATATAACGCCCATGCCGCCGGTATTCGGGCCGGTGTCGCCGTCCCCGATGCGCTTATGGTCGCGGCAGGGGGGCATAAGTTTAAGGGTTTTGCCGTCGGTAAACGCCATTACCGTAACCTCGCGCCCCGTCATGTATTCCTCTATTACAACGCTTTTCCCCGCGCCGGAAAAAAGCCCGCCCTCCATCATATCGCGGACTGCGGCCTTCGCTTCCTGCGCGGTATTGGCGATAATAACGCCCTTGCCGACGGCAAGCCCGTCGGCCTTGACTACTATGGGGGGCGTCTGAGCGTCGATGTACTCAAGGGCGCTTTTTACGTCCGTAAACGACATATGCCGCGCGGTGGGGATATTATATTTGCGCATAAGCTCTTTTGCGAATATCTTCGAGCTTTCTATACGCGCGGCGGCTTTGGTACAGCCGAACGCGGCGATTCCCGCCCCGCGCATGGCATCCACCATGCCGGCGGCCTGCGGGTCGTCGGAGGTAACGGCGCAGAGTTCGATTTTTTCCTTTTGGGCGAAGGCGACCATAGCGGCAACGTCAAGGGCGCTGATATCGACGCAGCGCGCGATGCCCGCCATGCCGCCGTTCCCCGGCGCGGCGTACAGCGCCTTTACGCGCGGGCTTTGCGCAAGCTTCCACGCGACGGCGTGTTCCCGCCCCCCGCTTCCGACAACTAAAACTTTCATAACCCTCTCAGTTCCCATTGTCAATTGTCAATTAATGTTTAAAGTGCCTCATTCCCGTAAAGACCATCGAGATTCCAAGGCGGTTGCAGGCCTCAACAGAATCCGCGTCGCGGACGCTTCCGCCGGGCTGGATTATGGCTGTCACGCCGATTTCCGCGGCAAGCTCCACACAGTCGCTGAACGGGAAAAAGGCGTCCGAGGCCATAACTGCGCCCCGCGCGGTCTCGCCCGCCATATCGGCGGCGATTTTAAGCGCGCCGACGCGGTTTGTCTGCCCGGGGCCGACGCCCACCGTGCGGTTCCCCTTTACAAGCACGATGCCGTTGGATTTCACGTGCTTGCAGACCTTCCACGCGAAGTCAAGCTGCGCCTGCTCTTCGTCCGTGGGCGCTTTCTCCGTGACGGTCACGGTTTCCGCCCGATCAAGGCGGTCAAGGCTTTGCACCAAAAGCCCCCCGGCGACCTTTTTCGTGTCAAGGGCGAAGACCCCGGGCGGCTCGGAGACGTTTTCAAGCAGAAGGACACGTATATTCTTCTTCTGCGTAAGCGCCTCCAGCGCCTCGTCCGTATAGGCGGGGGCGATTACTATCTCGACGAAAATCTTGTTTATCTCAAGCGCCGTCTCCGCGTCACAGGCGCGGTTAAGCGCCACGATTCCGCCGTAAATGGATTTCGGGTCGGCCTCATATGCGTTCCTGTACGCCTCCAGAATCGTCGCGCCCACGCCCACGCCGCAGGGGTTTGCGTGCTTGACCGCCACGGCGCACGGCATGTCAAACTCTTTGATAAGCGCAATCGCGCCCGCCGCGTCGTTGATGTTGTTAAAGCTTAGTTCCTTGCCGTGAAGCTGTTCCGCCTCGGCAAGAGTGCCCTTAAGCCCGCCTACCTCTCTGTAGAAAACAGCGTTTTGATGTGGGTTTTCGCCGTAGCGCAAGTCCTGCACCTTCTCATAGGTGACGGTAAGCGTTTCCGGGAAGGACGCGCCTGTCTCGCGGCGCAGATAGTCCGAGATAAGCGCGTCGTAGTGCGCCGTATGCTCGAACACCTTCGCGGCAAGGGCGAACTTCTTTTCGTTTGTAAGCGTCCCGTTCTCCAAGTCGGTAATAACCGCGCCGTAATCCGCCGGATCTACCACGACGGCCACATCCTGCCAGTTCTTCGCGGCCGCGCGTATCATCGTCGGCCCGCCGATATCTATGTTTTCTATCGCCTCGTCAAGCTTGACCCCCTCTTTAAGAACGGTCTGCTTGAACGGGTAAAGGTTTATAACGACAAGGTCGATAAGCTCTATCCCCAAAAGCTCCATCTGCGCGAGGTGGTCATGGTTAGAGCGCATGGCGAGAATCCCGCCGTGAACCACGGGGTGAAGGGTTTTAAGCCGCCCGTCCAGACACTCGGGGAAGCCGGTGATCTGCGACACGTTGACAACGCTTACCCCCGCCGCCTCCAGCGCCTGCTGGGTGCCCCCCGTGGAAACGATTTCGTACCCCAACGCGCTTACGCGCCGTGCGAAGTCCACCACGCCGGTCTTGTCCGAAACGCTGAATAACGCGCGCCGTTTCATAAGAACCCCTCCTTCATTATGCGTACAAGCTTATCATAAAAAACAGTCACAGGCAATGCCCGCTTGATACCAAAAGGTGGCTTGACAAACGGCGCGAGGCGTGTTACTTTAAGGTAAAGGGCAGTACCGTTACGGTTCGCCTAGATATTGGTTACAAAAAGTAACTGCTACTTTAGCGAGGGGCGGTTACTTTTTGTCTTTTAAGTAATCCATCAGCGCCAGCATGAATATTGCGAATGCAATCATCAATGTCAACGCCTCAAATACCGACATGGCCTCACCTCCTTTCGGAGGCTGCGGCGAACCGTCCCGACTGCCCTTGCCGGGATTATATAATCTGCGGCAGAAACAGTCAAGACCAAGCCTTGCTAATCTCCCATAAGAATGGGGGTTCTAATGCTTCCACTTCTCGCACATAAGCCCCACGGCTTTTGGAAGCAGTACATGCTCGCATTGCTCCATCACGCGTTTCTGAAGCGTTTCCGGCGTGTCGGAATCGAGGACGTCGATCGCCTTTTGAAGCAGTATCGGTCCCTCGTCTGCCCCCTCGGTGACGATATGCACCGTCGCGCCCGTGACCTTGACGCCGCGCTGAAGCGCCGCCTTATGCACCCTTAACCCATAGTATCCCATGCCGCTGAACGCCGGGATAAGCGCGGGATGCACGTTTATAACCCGCCCCGG
>JAISVI010000059.1 GCA_031271665.1 Oscillospiraceae bacterium | reverse complement strand
GCACTGATAAGCGTTGCCAAAGGTTTTGATATAGCGCTGTTTCATGCCGGGGAAATGCGCGTCAAGCTTTGCGTAGAAATACTCGCGATTCCCCTCGCGCAGGGTGACGCCGAAGCCGAAAAAGAGGACAGCCTTCACGCCGGCGCGGACAATGCTGTCCAGCAGGCCAAGAAGGTTATCCTCGGTGTCGTTTATAAAGGGGAGTATCGGAGAAAGCCACACAACGGTGGGGATGCCGGAATCGCGCAGCGTTTCCAGAGCGCGGACGCGTTCGGAGGTTGGGGAGACGTTCGGCTCGATTACCTTGCAAAGCGCGTCGTCATATGTGGTAAGGGTCATTTCGGCCACGCAACGCGCGCGGACGTTAATGGCTTTAAGCAGGCCAAGGTCGCGCAGGATAAGGGCGGACTTGGTCTGAACGGCAAGGCCGAAGCCGTGGCGGTGGATAACCTGAAGACACTGCCGCGTCACTTCAAGCGTCTGCTCAAACGGCATATAGGGGTCGCACATCGCGCCGGTGGAGACCATGCCTTTCCTGCGCCGCTTCAAAAGCTGGCCTTCCAGGATGCGCGCCGCGCCGCGCTTGATCTCTATGTCCTCGAAGTCGTGGTTAATCTGATAACAGCGGCTTCTGCTGTCGCAGTAAATACAGCCGTGGCTGCAGCCGCGAAACAGGTTCATGCCGTTCTGCGGGGAGAGTATGGTCTTGTAGTCGGCGAAGTGCATTAAAGACCCATGCCAAGCTCTATGGCGCGCAGGTTGTGCTTTATAAGATGCTCCTTGCGCGCCGGGACGCATTTGCGTATGGCCTTGTCAATGGTTTCCAAGGTGGTGAAGGCCGCCTCTTTAAGCGCCTTGCCAAGCAGGATGATGTTGGCTATACCCTCTAAATGCTCGTCATTTGAAAGCTGTGTGGAGGGGACGGCGAAAGTCTTCACGTCCCCGCGCGCGGTCTGCGGCACCACAAGGGACGAGTCGTAGATAACGATGCCGCCGGGGACGACGGCGCTTATAAACTTCTCAAAGCTTGGGGTGTTCATCGCGATAAGCATATTGGGCGCGGTCACAAGGGGCGAGCCTATCGCCCGCTCGGACAGGCACACGCCGCAGTTGGCGGTGCCGCCGCGCATCTCCGGGCCGTAGCTTGGAAGCCAGCTTACCTCGCGCCCGTCTATAAGTCCGCAGTAGGCGATGACCTTTCCGGTGAACAGCACGCCCTGACCGCCGAAACCGGCGATTACAATGTTATGTTCCATAAAGCGTCACCCCTTCTTAACGCCCAGCGGATAATAGGGCATCATTTTTTCTTTAACCCATGTAAGCGCCTCCTGCGGTTCAAGCCCCCAGTTTGTGGGGCAGGTTGACAGAACCTCGACTATCGAGAAGCCCTTTTTGTCTATCTGGGTCTGGAAGGCGCGGCGTATCGCCTTGCCCGCCTTGCGGATATTCGGCACGTCGCTTACAGCAACGCGCTCGGCATAGGCAACGCCGTCAAGGGTGGCGAGCATCTCGCACACGCGTATCGGATAGCCCGCGTACGCGGTGTCGCGCCCATAGGGCGAGGTCTGCGTTATCTGGCCGGGCATGGTCGTCGGGGCCATCTGTCCGCCGGTCATGCCGTATATGGCGTTGTTTACGAAGATAACGGTAATGTTCTCGCCGCGCGTCGCGGCGTGGACTGTCTCCGCCGTGCCAATGGCGGCAAGGTCGCCGTCGCCCTGATAGGTGAACACCACGTTCTGCGGCATAACGCGCTTGATGCCCGTGGCGACGGCGGGGGCGCGCCCGTGCGGCGACTGAACCATATCGCAGTTAAAGAAGTTATACGCAAGCACCGAACAGCCCACCGGGGCGATGCCCACCGTCTTTTCAAGCACGCCAAGGTCGCAAAGCGCCTCGGCCACAAGTTTGTGTATAACGCCGTGGGTGCATCCGGGGCAGTAGCTTAACGCGGCGTCGGTAAGCCCCTTGGATTTTTCGTAAACGGTCATTCGCTCCACCTCTCGATCTCCGTAAGGACTTCGGCGGGGGTGGGTACCACGCCGCCCGTGCGCCCGAAGAAGCGCACCTGCGGGATGTCCGCCCCGAACGCCCGCTGTCTGAACCCCTCCAGCATACAAAGCTGAACGTCCTCGATCATCTGACCCATGCTCATCTCCACGACAAGAATGTTTTTCACGCGCGCGGACGCTTTGATAAGCTGCTGCTTGGGGAACGGCCAAAGCGTTACCGGGCGGAAAAGCCCCGCCTTGACGCCCTTGGCGCGCGCAAGGTCAACGGCGCCGCGCGCAATGCGCGAGGCCGCGCCGTACGCCACGACCAGAACGTCCGCGTCTTCGGAAAGGTATTCCTCGCTTCTGCTTTCATTGCGCTCGGCCTCGGCGTAGCGCGTAAAGCGCTCAAGCACCTTGCGCTGTAAAACATCGGCCTGCAGGTAAAGGGAGTTTACCACGTTGCGCGCGCGCGTTCCGTCGTTGGCTCCGACAGCCCACGGCTTGGGGGCGGGCGTTATCTCGCGGCTTGGAAGCTCGACCGGTTCCATCATCTGGCCAAGCAACCCGTCGGCAAGGATAAGCGCGGGCATACGGTAGCGCTCGGCCGTGTCGAAGGCGGTGAACACGGTGTCCGACATCTCCTGCACCGTGGCGGGCGCGAATACCAGAACGCGCAAATCGCCGTGACCCGGGGCGCGCGTAGCCTGGAAATAGTCCGCCTGGGAGGGCTGGATGCCGCCAAGCCCCGGGCCGCCGCGCTGGATATTAAGAATAACGCAGGGCAGATCCGACCCCGCCATATACGATATACCCTCGGTTTTAAGGGATATTCCGGGAGAGGAGGACGAGGTCATGGCCCGCGCCCCCGCCGCCGCCGCGCCAAGCACCATGTTAATCGCCGCGATCTCGCTTTCGGCCTGTAAGTAAGTGCCGCCGATCTTGGGCATACGCTTCGACATATAGGCGCTTACCTCGGTCTGCGGGGTTATGGGATAGCCGAAGAAGTGGCGGCAGCCCGCCAGAATGGCGGCCTCGGCCAGCGCCTCGTTCCCCTTCATAAGAAAACGCTCGCCCATACTCTAACCCTCCTTCGTAACGGTAATGGCGCTGTCCGGGCAGATAACGGCGCACATCGCGCACGCTATGCACTGCCCCAAGTCCGTACAGACGGCGGCGTGATAGCCCTTGCCGTTAAGCCGCGACCTGTCAAGCTCCATAATCTTCTTTGGACATGTAAAGGCGCACAGGCCGCAACCCTTGCACACTTCCTCGTCCACGATAACGCTGTTCTTCATCAAAAACCCCTCCATAGACTGTGCCGTGAAAAGCGCCTTCGCGTACGCGCGGCGCGATTACATATTATATCACATCAGTCCAAAAAAGCAAATCGCGCAATTTACGGAAAAACCGACTGGATTTGTCATAGGGGGACGGGTCGTTTCCGTGTGCGCGCAAAGATAAACGGCGGAAAAGGCGTGTTCCTTTTCCGCCGCAGACTACAGTCCTTCAACGCCAAGCAGAGAAAGCGTATCCCTTAATCCGGGAACATCGTTTTTCGCAAAGTCAAAGAATACCGTCGCAACTCCCATCCTGTCCGGAACAGTAAGGTTTTTTTGTGTGTTGTCGATAAAAACACATTCTTCGGGCGCTGCCTCCAACGTTTGAAACACTTTTTGAAATATTTGCGGCTTATCCTTGCACACCCCAACTTCCGCCGAGACTAAAATCGCATCAAACAGGGCTTTCCAATTATGATAATCAATGATACTTCTGATTCTGTCCGACTTATTGTCTGTTATCATGCCGACCTTATATTTGCTTTGCTTAATATCCCGAACAAGTCTAAGCATTCCGGGGTTTATTGGGGTATTTATAAAGGATTTATACAATATATCAACGTCCATATCACGCCCGGCGGCTGCGCAAATATCTGCCCAGACATCTTCGTGCTTCACTTTGCCTGTAAGCAAATCCGAGTTATGTTTCTTATAGGCGCGACGGAAAAGCTCTTTCTCTGTCCCCGTGACGGAACATATGTAGTCGCATACGGACTGCGAACCCGTTTCGTGAAGGGTCAGTACGCCGTCAAAATCAAAAAGGATAGCCTTTATCATAATAATCAATTCTGATATGACGCATAAATCACTTCACCTGTTTTGATTACATGTTCTGCAAATCCAAGCGGATCATGAAATTTGTCTAATAAATGCGGCTCTATATCAAAACTTATATTTCTCCGCAATCTGTATAAAAGCACTTCCGTGTCATACCAATCCCCTTTAAAGTCATCTATAAGCACAGCAATATCTATGTCGCTGCCAACATGAGGAGTTCCGTTTGCATACGAGCCAAAAAGGATTATTGAAGATGGATTTAGTGAGATTATAACCTTTTCTGCATATTTAGCCGCTATTTTCCTAGCCTCTTCTTTATCCAACATAAGAAGTCCTCCGTTTCTTTAAAAATCCTTTTGCACTTATCAAATGTCAGCGCTTTTGAACAAATTCAGTTTTTTACAGCAGCGCAAAGCCCGGGCTTTCAAACATCGTTCCCGCGCCGCAAAGGCAGAATGGATGCCCGGAGGGGTCAAGCATAACCGTCCATGCGTCGGAAAACTGCTGTTCGGCGACCGTTGCCCCGCAGTCAAGCGCGTATTTGACCGCTTTTTCCACGTCGTTAACAACAAAGTCGATGTGCGCCATTTGCTGCTGAGCGCCCGGTTCCTCCGGCCATACGGGCGGGATATAGTCGTCGTTGCGCTGAAACGTAATGCCGGGATACGCCCCCTGAACCGTCCCCGGCGGGGCGACGACAACGTAAACCTCGTCGGGAATCGGCACTGTCTCCCATCCGAGCAGTTTTGCGTAGAATCCCGCAAGTTTATGCGGGTCTTTGCAGTCAAGCGTCACCGAGTACATTTTGATTTTAAGGCTTCCGTCCATATTGTCAATCCGCCCTCCCAAAGTAATATATCCCCAGTATAGCACCGCGCGCGCCGCGTGTCAAAGGACGGCAAAAGCCGGAGAGTGGGAGGGGTTAGAGTCACCCAAATGTAAATTGGGGAACGGACAAGACTCCGCTCCCCAATTTCTTGGAACCTGTTTACTGTCTGCGGTCAGCTTACCACCCGAACACCCAGCTTAACAGACCGCTTGATTTGCCGTCCTCGGTAAGGGATACCGAGCGGCTTAAAAGCTGCGCGGCGTCCGCGCGGGTAAGGGACTGGCCCCACTGCTCGCCGTTAAGCGCCACGGGCAGGATGCCCACCGCGTCAAGGTTGGCGGCGGCTTGGGCCGCCCAGACCGGCGCGGCGGCGTCGGAGAGCGTGTTTACGTCGGCGATGCTTATGGCGTTGTTAAGGATAACAACGGCCTCGCTCATGGAAATGGGGCTGTCCGCGTTAAAATATTTGCGCCCGTCCGCGGTTTCCATGCCCGAAATAATGCCCGCTTTAAGCGCGGCCTGGGCATAGGGTTTTACCCACGCGGGCATGACGCCGTCGTCGGCGAAGCCCGTGACGGTGCTTGGCTCGATGTCCTCCATGCCCACGGCGCGCAGCGCCATTGCGATGAACTCACCCCGGTTAACGGGAAGTTCGGGCTTAAAATAGTACTGCCCGCAAATCTGCTCGCCGATAAAAATGCCCTCGCCCATAAGGTGAAGGGCGGCGTACGCGGCGGGGTGATCCTGCATGTCCTGATAGCTTGCCTTGGCGCTGGACTTGGCGATGTCAACGGTTATTGTCGCCTCGGGCGAGATGTTGCCGAAGGAGTCGATGACCACGAAGGTGATTTTGTCCGTTCCGGTTTTGTTGTTAAACGGCTTATAGGTGAATTCGCCGCCCGCGCCAAGCGCTATATCGCCGCGCTTGGGCTTGGAGGTTACCTTGAACTCAAGCGCGTCGCCGTCCGGGTCTCTTGCGCGGAGGAATCCCCTGATGGCCACGTTTTTATACGTGTGGACGGTGGCGTTTTCCGCCACGGGGGGGCGGTTCTCCCCGTCCCTTATCGTCATATTGACGGCCACGGGGGTTTTCCACACGCCTTCTCCCATAACGGGAAGCACATGGAATGTCATTGTCGGCGCGGACACGGACGCCGGGATAAAGCTTAGCTTGTCGAACTGATCCGCCGTCACGGCCTCGCCCGCCATGATGGGCCGCCCGTCAAGGCTAAGCCGCCCGGACGCGGGAAGCGAGGTGACGATTATCCCGACAAGGGATTTGCCGTCCGCCACGCGGGACACAAAGTCCTCGCTTGTGAACTTAACGCTTTGCCCGCCTTGGGCGAATACGCTTACGGAATCCATAAGCGGCGCGTCCTGCGCGCCTGCTTCTTCGCCTTGCGCGCTTATTGGCGCAAACACGGGGATAAACTCCGGGAACGAGCCGTCCTCCCCGACGGCGGCTGCCGCGCCGCACACTGTAAGCAGCAGCGCGAGCGTCAATACGGTAATCTTGATTTTCAAGCGGGATGCCTCCTTTGATTTTCATGTAATGGTTTCTCCTGCCATAGTCTTTTCCGTTTTCCGCGTAATATACGCAAAATCTTGGAAAAGCATATTTGGGGCGGCCAAGCCATA
>JAISVI010000037.1 GCA_031271665.1 Oscillospiraceae bacterium | reverse complement strand
TAAGCTCCTCTCAAAAGCGGATACTTCTCCACGCTTATTATATGCCTCTTCGCACAGAAATTCAAGAGGAAAAAATGTAAATTTGCCTATTTTACACATAAAATTTTTATTTCGCCGGGCGGATTGCCAATGGCCGCCCCCGCAATGCGCAAAACAGCGCAACCGCCGCGTCTGCGTTGTAGGGCGTCGCGCCCTACAGGTGCGGAGGGATGCGCGGGCGGCAGAACGCCGCCCCTACGAAACCCTCTTTAGAAAAGAGGGTGGCCGCGCAAAGCGCGGACGGGTGTTTTGACCGTAGGGGCGGCCAATGGCCGCCCGTAACCCCGGAAAATCCCGCAGGCGCGGGCGACCGGGGGCGGTCGCCCCTACACGTAGGGGACGGCGTCCTCGACGTCCCGCCCCAACACCGCCCCGCGCCGCAAACCCACGGGCGGGGAAACAAACGGGCGGCAGAACGCCGCCCCTACAATCCGTCCCCCCAATTGTCAATTGTCAATTGTCAATTGTTCATTGCCAATTGACACGGGCGCAAAAAACTCAAATTTCTCGCTATTGACAATTGCGCCCGGAAGAGAGTAGAATACTTTGATTGGAGTGACAAGCCTTGAGCCAGACGGCATATCTTGTTTTGGAAAACGGGAAGACTTTCCGGGGACTTTCGTTCGGCGCGGACGGCGCGGCCGCCGGGGAGGTCGTTTTCACCACCGGCATGACCGGCTACATGCGCACATTGACCGACCCATGCTACAGCGGGCAGATTGTGGCGCAGACCTTCCCCCTTATCGGCAATTCCGGCGTGATTACCGGGGGCGCAGTACCGGACGGAAGCCATGCGGCGGCGTATATTGTAAAAGAATGGTGTCGAGAACCCTCTAACTTCCAAAGCGAGGGGGATCTTGACGCTTTTTTACGAAGGCGCGGAATCGTTGGGTTAGAGGGTATCGACACCCGCGCGCTTACCAAATGTCTGCGGGAGCAGGGCGTTATGCGGGGCTGTATCGTACCCGACCCGGCCTGCGCCGACTTCTCCGCGCCGTCTGCGCGGACGTCCGGCGCGAAGGGCGGCGCGCCCTATCTGATAGGCGGCGGAAACGCCAAACGCGCGGCGGCGATTGACTTCGGATACGTCGCGCCGTTCGCGGGCGAGCTTGCTTCGCGCGGCTGGGAAGTCACGGTGTTCCCGCCGGACGCGGAAGCAAGGGATATCATTGCGGCAAGCCCCGGCGGCGTTTTGCTGTCCGACGGCCCGGCGGACGGCGGTGGGACAGACGCCGTAAAAGAGCTGCTTAACGCGAAAATCCCGCTTTTCGGCGTGGGACTTGGGCATATTCTTATGGCGCGGGCGTACGGGCTTAAAACAGAGAGGCTTAAATACGGACACCGGGGCGAAAACCTTCCGGTGCGCGATATGTCAAGCGGGAAGGTGTATATCACCTCGCAGAACCACCCCGAAGCCGTCTGTGAGCCGCGCCCCGGACTTAACGCGAAGGCGCTTTTCGTAAACGTGAACGACAACACGGACGAGGGGCTTGAGTACCTTGACGCGCCCGCGTTTTCCGCGAACTTCCGGCCGGGGGGGCGCACTGCCTTCCTGTACGGCCGCTTCATTCGCCAGATGGAGGTAAACGCAAATGCCGCTGGATAAATCTATACGCAAGGTGCTTGTTATCGGCTCCGGCCCGATAGTCATCGGCCAGGCGGCCGAGTTTGACTATGCCGGGACCCAGGCATGCCGCGCCCTTAAAAAGAACGGGATTGAAATCGTGCTTGTAAACTCAAACCCCGCGACGATTATGACGGACGGCGTTATGGCGGACAAGATTTATATCGAGCCGCTTACCCTTGAAACGGTGAAGCGCATCGCGGACATCGAGAAGCCCGACTCTATCCTGTCCGGGCTTGGCGGGCAGACGGGGCTTACGCTGTCAATGCAGCTTGCCAAGGACGGCTTTCTTGAAAGCCGCGGCATACGCCTTCTGGGCGCGTCCCCCGAAACCATCGACAAGGCCGAAGACCGTCAGCTTTTCAAGGATACGATGACCGCTATCGGTCAGCCAAGCATTCCGTCAAAGGTCGTAACCGACGCGGAAAGCGCGCTTCAGTTCGCGCGTGAGATCGGCTATCCGGTGATTGTCCGCCCCGCCTTCACCCTTGGCGGAACGGGCGGCGGGATTGCCCATGACGCGGACGAGCTTACGGAAATCGCGCGCACGGGGATTCAGCTTTCACCGATAGCGCAGATACTTGTTGAAAAATGCGTGTCCGGCTGGAAGGAAATCGAGTTCGAGGTTATGCGCGACGGCGCGGGCAACGCGATAACCGTATGCTCTATGGAGAACCTTGACCCGGTGGGGGTTCACACCGGGGACAGCATAGTAATCGCCCCGGCGGTCACGCTTGGGGATGCGGAGTTCGGAATGCTGCGCTCGGCGGCGCTTGACATCGTAGAGGCGCTTGGGGTAGAGGGCGGGTGCAACGTGCAGTTCGCGCTTAACCCGGATTCGCTTGAGTACGGCGTGATAGAGGTAAACCCGCGCGTGTCGCGCTCTTCGGCGCTTGCCTCAAAGGCGACGGGCTATCCCATCGCCTCGGTGGCCACGCAGGTGGCCATAGGATACCGCCTTGACGAAATCGTGAACGCCGTGACGGGCAAGACTTGGGCCGCGTTCGAGCCAACCATTGACTACGTGGCGGTGAAGTTCCCCAAGTGGCCGTTTGACAAGTTCGTCTACGCCAAGCGCGAGCTTGGCACGCAGATGAAGGCCACGGGCGAGGTTATGAGCATTGCCGACACCTTCGAGGGCGCGCTTATGAAGGCGGTGCGCGGCGCGGAGATCGGGCTTAAAACCCTTGACCTGCCGCGCCTTGCCGGGCTTTCGGCGGACGAGCTTAGAAAAGAGCTTCGCGAGGTCACGGACGAGCGGCTTTTCGTGGTCTACGCCGCGTTGAAGCGGGGAGTGGGCGTTGACGAGATATACGCGGCGACAAAGATTGACCGCTGGTTTCTTTATAAGCTTCAAAACCTTATCGACTTTGAAAACGCGCTTACGCCGGAGAGTTTCGGTAAGCTTTATTCGCGCGGCAAGCGCCTTGGATACCTTGACGAAACGCTTGCGAAAATCGTAACCTCCAAGCGCCCGGAGGGCGAAGCGCGCGCGGCGTCCTCCGCCGGGATTATCGGCGGTATGACGCCCAACTATAAAATGGTGGATACCTGCGCGGGCGAGTTCAGCGCCTCTACCCCGTACTTCTACGCCGCTTTTGACGAGCCGGAAAGCGGCGGCGAGAACGAGGCGCTTGAGTTCGCCGGGAAAAGCGGGAAGCCCGTCGTCCTTGTGCTTGGCTCCGGCCCGATACGCATCGGGCAGGGGATTGAGTTCGACTATGCCTCGGTTCACTGCGTATGGGCGCTTAAAAAGCTTGGGTACGAGGTAGTGATTGTCAACAACAACCCCGAAACGGTTTCAACCGACTTCGACACGGCGGACAGGCTTTACTTCGAGCCGCTTACCCCCGAGGACGTCATGCACATCATACGCCTTGAAAAACCCGTCGGGGTTGTGGCGGCGTTCGGCGGCCAGACGGCGATTAAGCTTACCAATTTCCTGCACAGTCAGGGCGTGAATATCCTTGGCACAGGCGCGGACAGCATCGACCTTGCCGAGGACAGGCGGCGCTTTGACGCGCTTCTTGAAAGCCTTAATATAAAGCGCCCGCGCGGCAGGACGGTGTTCACCGAATCCGAGGCGCTTGACGCCGCCGCCGAACTTGGCTATCCGGTGCTGCTGCGGCCAAGCTATGTGCTTGGCGGGCAGAACATGATTATCGCGTTCTCCGACGCGGATATACGCGAGTATATGGCGATAATCCTGCGCCCCGGCATCGACAGTCCCGTGCTTATCGACCAGTACCTTATGGGCGCGGAGTGCGAGGTTGACGCCATCTGCGACGGCGAGGAAATCCTTATACCGGGCATTATGGAGCATATCGAGCGCGCCGGGGTGCATTCCGGCGACTCTATCGCCGTCTATCCGCCGCAAAGCGTGTCCGGCGCGCTTGTAAGCCAGATAATCGACCATTCGCGCAGTCTGGCGCTTGCCCTTGGGACGCGCGGCCTTGTGAATATCCAGTACGTCGTGTTCGGCGGCGAGATATACGTCATCGAGGTAAACCCCCGCGCCTCGCGCACCATACCCTATTTAAGCAAGGTCACGGGCGTCCCTATGGTCGAACTTGCGACCCGCGCGGCGGTCGGCGAAAAGCTTAAAGACATGGGCTACGACACCGGGCTTTACGGCGTGCCGCCCTATGTGGCGGTGAAGGCTCCGGTGTTCTCGTTTGAAAAACTGCCCAAGCTTGACATACAGCTTGGGCCGGAGATGAAATCCACGGGCGAGGTTCTGGGTCTTGGCAAAACGCTTGACGAGGCGCTTTACAAGGCGCTTCTGGCGGCGGGCTATAACATGAATAAGTCCGGCGGCGTGCTTATCTCGGTAAAGGACGCGGACAAGCCCGAAATCGCCCAGCTTGCCCGGCTTTTCGCGGACATGGGCTTCGCGCTTTACGCCACGCGCGGCACGGCGGACTATCTCGCGCGCGCGGGGCTTCCGGTAAGCATGGTCTATAAAATCCACGAATCACGCGGCGGCGAGGAAACGCTTTACGAAAGCGTAAAAGTGCTTGACACCAACACCGAGGCGCTTCTTCAAAGCGGCAAGGTAAGCTATATGATCTCCACAAGCTCCAAGGGGCGCGACCCGGCCATTGACGGGATAAGGCTTCTGCGCGCCGGCGTCGAGCGGGCCATACCCTGCCTTACCTCTACCGATACCGCCCGCGCGCTTGCGCGGTGTCTTATGGGGCGCTATACGCCCGCCAGCACCGAACTTGTGAACATCAACAACATGCGCAAAGAGAAGATGAAATTAAGCTTTGCCAAAATGCAGGGCTGCGGCAACGACTATATCTACTTCGACTGCCGCGAGAACCCGCTTATAAGCCCTGAATCGTTAAGCGTAAGCCTGTCGGACAGGCACTTCGGCATTGGCGGGGACGGCATCGTGATGATTTTGCCAAGCGCGTCCGCCGACGCGGGAATGCGCCTTTACAACCTTGACGGAAGCGAGGGGGCTATCGGCGGCAACGCCCTTCGCTGCGTGGGGAAATACCTGTACGACAAAGGCATCGTAAAGCGCGAGCGAATGACGATAGAAACCGTTATCGGCGTAAGAAACCTTACCCTTTACCCGCAAAACGGCACTGTGGACTCGGCAACGGTGGACATGGGGAAGGCCGAGCTTTCGCCCGCGAAAATCCCCGTGGATCTGGGCGGCGAGCGCGTTGTGGGCAGGAAGGTAAGCGTTGCGGGCGGCGAATACGAAATTACCTGTGTGTCTATGGGCAACCCGCACTGCGTGGTATTTGTCGATCACCCGGAAAGCCTTCACCTTTCGCGCCTTGGCCCGCTTTTCGAGAACGACAAACTGTTCCCGGAACGCGTGAACACCGAGTTTGCTTGCGTACTCTCCCCGAACACGATTACAATGCGCGTGTGGGAGCGCGGAAGCGGCGAAACGCTTGCCTGCGGCACAGGTGCCTGCGCGGCGGTCGTCGCCGCCGTTGAAAACGGCTGCTGCGCCAAGGGAAGCGACATCATCGTCAAGGTGCGCGGCGGCGAACTGGTCGTACGCTATACGGACGAAACCGTGCTTATGACGGGCGAGGCCAAGCTTGTTTTCGAGGGCAGCGTAGAGATATAGGGGCGGCGTTCTGCCGCCCGCGCCAAACGGCGAAATCGCAGGGGGGGAGGCTGTGATATGTGGGAATTACGCGCTAGAAAGCGAATACGCTTAAAGGATTATGATTATTCACAGGCAGGACGCTACTTCGTTACAATATGCGTAAAGGATAGACATGCTTTGCTTGGCAAGGTTGATGTAGGGGAGCACATTGTGCTCCCGCAATTATCCGAAATTGGCGATATTGTTGACACATCAATAAAAAACATCGGGGGAATATATAATTCAGTTGTAGTCGATAAATACTTTATTATGCCAAATCACGTGCATTTTATTTTGATAATAAAATCAGACGGCGGGAGCACAATGTGCTCCCCTACGATATCGCGTATCATTAAACAGTGCAAGGAATACGTAACTAAGCGGCTCGGGTATTCAATTTGGCAAACTTCCTTTCATGATCATATAATCCGGGATGAATCAGAATATCAACGCATATGGCAATACATAGATAAAAACCCGGAGAAATGGCAAGAAGACTGTTATTTTGTTAAAAGAAGCATATAATTTGCAATAAGGAGAATCCACCAATGATAACGGTTTTGAACCTTTCAAAGAAATACGGCAAGAAACTTGCCAACGACAATATAAGCCTTCACGTGAACGCCGGGGAGATCGGGGTTCTGCTTGGGCCGAACGGGGCGGGGAAGTCCACGCTTATAAAGTCCGTGTGCGGTCTGCTGCGCTTCCAGGGCGCTGTTTTTATCGGCGGGCATGACTGCCGCGCCGAGCAGGCAAAGCGCCTTCTGGGATATGTGCCGGAGATCCCCGTGCCGTACCCGCTTCTTACCGTGGACGAGCATCTTCAGTTCATCGCGAAGGCGTATAAGCTTACGGACTGGCGCGCCTACGCGGACGAGCTTCTGCGGCGCTTCGACCTTTTGGATAAGCGCAACAAACTTGGCAAAGAACTTTCAAAGGGTATGCAGCAGAAGGTAAGCGTATGCTGCGCGCTTCTGCCAAACCCAAGCGCCATGATATTCGACGAGCCGCTTGTCGGCCTTGACCCCCACGGCATACGCGAGCTTAAAAACACAATAGCCGCCCTGCGCGACGGCGGCAGGGCGGTTCTTATAAGCACGCACATGATTGACAGCATGGAGGAAAACTGGGACGTTACCTTCATCATGCGCGACGCGCGCGTGGTGCGCGAGGTGCGGCGCGGCGAAAGCGGCGAAAAGCTTGAGGACATATACTTCTCCATCATTGAGCAGCCGGAGGGGGACACGAAGTGAGCGGCCTTGTTTTCCTTGTACTGCGCTCGGCTAAAAACCGGTTTCTTGAACTGCTGCGCAAGCCCGCGAAGCTTGCGCTTTACGCGATTATGCTGGTTGGGCTTGCCGTGTATATCATTGCCGGCGCTGCACAGAGGGGAAGCGCCCCTGTGCTTCCGCCGAGTTCGGACATCATGCTTCTGAAGGGGCTTATATTCGCGTATCTGCTGCTTTTTTATTACAGCGCGATAAAAATGGGGCTTTCAAACGGAAGCGCGATATTCGGCATGGACGATGTGAACCTTTTGTTCGTTTCCCCCGTGAACCCGCGCTCTATTCTGCTGTACGGCATTGCGCATATGATGAAAAGCGTTGCGCTTGCAAGTATTTTTATCTTGTTTCAAGCCGGAACGCTTGCCTCGTTCGGCGTGGGTACAGGCGGTGTGCTGATACTCTACGCGGGCTATTTCCTAACCGCCGCCGTAAGTCAGATACTTGGCATGTTTATCTACAGCGTGACCAACGGAAGACCGAAACGGCGGCGGATTGTCAAGATTGTCGCGTTTGCCTCGTTCGCGCCGATGCTTATCGTCGCCGCGTCGCTTTTTTCTGTGGCAAAGGGCGACTTTATGACGGCGCTAAGCAGACTTCTGGCTTCGCCCGCGACCTCGTTTACGCCGGTGATCGGCTGGGCAAGCGCCGGGATTATCGCGTTCGTTACGGGCGAGTACGCCGCAGGGGCGCTGTTCTTCGGGCTTCTTGCCGCGCTTGGGGGCGGGCTTGTGGCGGTGATTTATATCGGCAGACCCGATTATTACGAAGATGTGCTTGTGGCCACGGAAACGGCGTTTGAGACAAAACGCAGCGCCGCCGAGGGAAAGATAAACGCAATTGAGGCAAACTCGAAAAAACGTGTCCGCGTAAAGGGTACGGGCGTCGGCGGGTTTGGCGCGTCCGCGTTTTTTTACAAGCACCTGCGCGAATCTTTCCGCGCCAACCGTTTCGGGCTGTGGGGGCTTCCGACGCTTGTTATGGCGGCCACTGCGGCAATCGCCGCGCTTGCCATGAGAGAGTCTTTCGAGGACGCCCTTGGCGCGCAGATAGTTATGCTTTTTGTGCTTGGCATACTTATGTGGCTTCAAATCTTTCTTATCGGCACGGGGCGCGGAATCAAGGAAACGTATACTCATTACATTTACATGGTTCCGGAAAGCCCCTTCAAAAAAATGGTCTGGAGCAATATCGAGATTATGCTGAAGGCTTTGGTCGAGGGCGTAGTTATATTCACTGCGGCGGGAGTCGCGGCGGGGGCGACAGCCGCGGCGGTTGTCGGCGCGGTGTTGGCGTACACGCTTTTCATCTTTATGCTTATTGCGATAAACTACACATTTATGCGCTTCGCCGGGACGGACATCAGCGCGGGGCTTCTTATCTCGCTTTACATGTTCGCGATTATGCTTGTCTTGTCGCCGGGCGTCGTTGCGGCCGCGTTTGCCGGTGCCGCGGGCGGGATTCCATTGGCGCTTGCGGTGCTGTCCGTTTGGGAACTGATTATGGCGCTTGTATGCCTTTGGGCGTCAAGGGGCATCCTTCACGAATGCGATATGGCGGTAATGAGACAGCCGGGAGGGAAATAAAGAAGCCCCGAAAACTCCGCAAGTCAAAGCGGGGAGTTTCGGGGTGACAGGGGTGAAAGCTATGCGCGACTACAAAGAAGAAACCGCGCGGAGGGTGGAGTTTATCCGCGCGGTTCTTGAAGACGCGAAAGCGTCCGGTATCGTGTTCGGGAACAGCGGGGGAAAGGACTGCGCGCTTGCGGGCATACTGTGCAAAAAAGCGTGTGAAAACACGCTTTCGCTTCTGCTTCCGTGCGGCGTAAGGCGCAATTACGACGAGGACGCGCGTGACGCGCGCGCGCTTGCCGATATGTTCGGTATCGAAAGCCGCACCGTTGACATTGTTTCCGTCAAGGCGGCGCTGTCCGCGCTTCTTGGCGAGGTCACGGCTATTACGGCGGCTGCGTCCGCCAATATAACACCCCGCCTTCGCATGACCGCGCTTTACGCCTGCGCCGCTTCGGAAAACAGGCTTGTTTGCGGCACCGGCAATAAAAGCGAGCGGTATGTCGGGTATTTCACAAAGTGGGGCGACGGCGCGTACGACTTTAACCCCATTGCCGACCTTACCGCAAGCGAGGTGCTTGAATTCCTGCGTTTCCTCGGAGCGCCGGAAGCGATTCTTGCAAAAGCGCCCTCCGCCGCGCTTACCGAGGGGCAAACGGACGAGGCGGAAATGGGCATAAGCTATGCCGACCTTGACCGCTTCCTCCTTACGGGGCAGGCCGCCCCGAACGTCCGCGCCCGCGCGGAGGCGCTTCACCGCGCAAGCGCCCACAAACGGCGCGGTGTGCCGATGTACGGCGAGTAGAGGCAGAGGACGATGCCTTCACCGACCCGCGCGGTGGTTAAGCCATTGCGCCGCAGCCGCTGTGTTCTCAAGCGGCGCGTCAAGCGCGTTCCATGACAGCACAAATCCCCGCGCGCCCGCCGCGGCGTACGCGCCAAGGCTTTCGTGTATGTATCCGGGAGTTGGGCGCGCAATCCCCGGGACACGGTTCCACTCCACCCCGGCGTACACCGGGCAGTCGGCGGACTTGACCAGTTCCGCGAGATCGCCCGCGCAGAAATCCAAATCCGGCGCGAACGGCGGACTGATGCCCGTCCGGAGTTTCAGCGCGTCCCACTCGAACGGTATCCCGGCGGGGGCAAAGGTTTTGCGGTACATCATCGGCTTTACGAAGTCCGCAAGCCGGGAAAGCGCGGGAATATCCTGGCCGACAAAGCGGCTTAAAAACGGCGCGAATACGTCAAGGCCGATTTTAAAACCCCGGTTGCGCAGTTCGCCGCACAAAGCGCCTACGCTTTCTGTGACGGACTGCGCCTTTATTTTAAGGAAATCCCGCCATGCCGGGTCGTCAAATATCCGCCCTTGCCCGCGCATAAGCGCCGTGGTATCCGCGCCCGCCCGTGTATAGGCCTCGCGGCAGCGCGGGCAGAAACAGCCGAACCCCGCGTCCGCCCCGGCGGCGAAGGACGGATAACGTATCCTGTCCAAAAATACGCCGTCAAAACCGATATTCGCGAAGTTTTCATTGAAGACGGAAAGCGCCGCGCGGACATTTTGGGGTTCGTTCGGGCAAAGGAAGGCAAAATCCTCTTCCGCGCCGTCCGCGTTTCCCGCCGCAGTCCCGCCCGCCCAATCGGTCACCGGGACGCAGGGCTTCATCCGCCCGGTTTCGGAGAACACGGGAAGCCACAGGAAAAACTCAACGCCCCGCTGCCGCAGAAAATCGCGTACCCGCCCGTACAGTTCCGGCGCGGGAGTCCAGCCCATGATGACGCGCGTGGCCGGAATGCGGTTCAGCACGTCTTCAAGTTTTTCGCGTACGCGTCCGAAATCGGCCGGAGCGCTTTTGTATCCGCCCGCGAAGACCTGTACGGTAATGTCAAGCATAACGCGCCGTCAAAACAATGCGATTTCGTCGCGGAGAATAATGTTTTTCATTGTGCGCATGAAATAGTACACATCGAAAACATCGCTTAAAAGCGTTTCGTTCCGCATTGCCCACGAGGCAAGCGCGCGCCACTTGGCGTACAGGACGCGCCTGTCCCCGCCGCGCGCCTTATGCTGAAGCGCGTCAAGCAAAAGCAGCGCGTAGTCCGCGTGCGCGCGCAGAACCCCCCACGGGGCGGGCGCGCCGGTTCGGGAAGACGCCTCGGCCTTGGCTTCCGCGTCCGCCTTTACGATAAAGGCTTTCACAAGACGCGCGGCCTTCTCGAAGTCCTTGGCCGCCTTTATATCCGCCTGGGGTCTTTCGTGGCGCAGATAGGCCGGGTCGCAAAGCGTTCCAAGAGTTTTAAGGTAACTAAGCGCGCCCCGCCAATTCCTGCCGAAGGACGACTTAAAGTACCGGGTGACTTCCGTTTCAAAGTCGGCCTGCGCGTTCCAAAGCGCCGCCGCCATAAGGCTTACGCCAAGCCCTGTCGGGAAAAAGGCGCGCTGAAGCTGGCAGCTTACCATGCCGTTAAGCCCAAGCGCGGAAAGCCCCCGCATATCCTCGAACAGTACGCGCGAAATCTTCATGCCGCTTATGTCGCGGAAATGATCCCACATGAAATGATAGTCAAAAATAAAGCTGTCGCCGGAGAACCGCGCCTGCCACTTTTTAAGGCGCGCCACGTTTTCCGCAACCGTTCTGGGCATGAGAAGCCTGTTGCGCCGATACGGCGCAAGTTCGGGGGACTGCCCGGCGGAAAGGGTTTCGGCGTAAGAGCTTGCGTAGGTGCGTGTTATGGGCGCGAACATAAGCACGAAGCGATCCGGGTTTTTAAGCGTTTCCTCGCGCGGCTCCCACAATAAATCGACGTAGATAAGAAAGACGACTTTCGTACTAAGCCCCATCGCCGTAAGCTTTTCGTCAAGGAGATTAAGGTATTTTATATAGTAATCCGCCGGAAGGGTGTCCTTACAGCCGTCGCATTCGCAGTGGTTGTTCTGCCCGTCGGCAAGCCAGAAATGCAAATAGCTTATCTCCGGCTTCCTCGCGCAAAGCGCCGCCGCGGCGTCCGTCATGCGCTCAAGCACCTCGCTTTGGGAATAGCACAGATGCGTGTTAAGCGGAAGCCCGTCCGACAGCCCGCGTACGCCGTTGACCTGCGCCAGATACTTAACCGACTCCGGCGGGACTTCACACGCGCGCTGTTCCCAATCGATGCCCGCGATGCCGAATGGCTCGCAGGTCCAGCCGTGTCCCGCGCTGTGGTACATCAGGGCGCGTTTTTGTATCTCCGTGACAAGCTCGTCCGAAAGGGCGGCGATTTCTTCAAGCGTAAGGGGTTCGGAGTTAAGCGTCTTGTTTCCGATATGGCTGTACCAACGGTCAAAGAACGCGAACGGCGTAAAAAACTGACTGAACCACCCGTTCATCCCCACCTTTGGAAGCCAGTCCAGAACATTAAGCACATGGTCGGCCGAAACCGCGCCCTCGATGCACATGCCCCGGTGTCTGTACGACGCCGCTTCGCAAAGCCGCACGGATTTGCGCACAGAAGCGCTTTTGGGAAGCTTTTCCCCGCCGGGGCCGGGGAAAAGCCACGCGCAGCCAAGCTCGCGCAGATAGCGGTACGCCGCGATAAGTACGCTTCGCGCGTTTACGCCGGAAATCACGCCGACGCCGCCGGAAACGTCAATGGATATACAGTCGTCAAGCGCCGGGTTCTTCACCGCCGGGAATTCTTTGCCGATGCTCTCGTCAATCCTAAGCGAAAGCGCGCCGTCAAACTCCGCGCGCGCCGCGTCCCCGCGCAGGACGACAATCTCGGCTTCCGGATAAATCAGCTTCAGATACTTACGCAGTTCGCGCGCCGCGAACGCCACCGGGGCGTCGGGTGCGCAATAGCTTATTTTGAAAAGCACGGACATCCCCCCCGTCAAAGTCCCGCGCGCTCAAGCGCCGGACGGATAACCGACATGTCAAGCGTTGTCCCGGCAATCTTCGACGCCCAAAGGACGGCCCCGGCCACCGGCACTGTTTCAAGGTTCACAAACTCGACTTTGCGCCCTTTAAGCGCGTCTTTGACCAACCACTCGATAAGGCGCGGCAGGCATTTGACCTTTTCGCGCACGAACACAGACCCGGCAAGCGCCACATAAAGCGTCCTTTCGCTTGGGAAATCAAGCGTTTCCGCCAGATAGACGATGCCGCCCGCATAGTGTGCCGCCGAGGTCTTCAAAATATCCTGAGCCACGGCGTCCCCGCTGTGCGCCGCCGCGAACACAAGGCGGTTAAGCGCGTTTCTGTCAAGACTGCCGTTATTGGCCGCAAGCGTGACAGTCTCTGTATAATCCTCCGGGCGCGTCACGCCGATAAGCTCAAAAAGCATCGGGCGCAGGGCGGTCGGCCTTTCGCGCTTAAAAAGCTCGCCGTAAACGGCGCCAAGCGTCTGTGTGCCGTACCAGCCGCTTCCGCCGCAGTCGTTTGAAAGCTCGCCTATGCCGCCCACCTGTATGAACGCGCCGTGACCGTCAACCCCCGCCATGGCCGAACCCGTGCCGTTTATGGCGCAGATGCCCGTGCCGTCCGGACAGCCCGCCGCGATGCCGAGGAAAGCGTCGTTGCAAAGGGTGAAGCTTGGAAGGCCGATTTTACGAAGCATACCGGAAATCAAGGCGTGCTGAACCTTTGTGTCAACGCCCGCAAGTCCGAACAGCGCGTGGGCCACGTCGTTTACCCCGGCGTTCGCGCCGCGCAGCGCGCCAAGGATAAACTCGCCAAGCCGCTCTTCCAGTTCGTCATATGAGTTTTCAAGGCATTCGTGGTTAAGGGGGCCGCAGGCGGATACCCCAACGCAGTTCCCGTCCGCGTCAAAAAGCGCAAGATGGCTTTTGGTGCCGCCCCCGTCAACGCCCATAATAAGCTTGCTCATACAAAAAACCTGGGCAGAAAGTCCCGGTTCGCTTCAAGCATCTCGTCAAGCATCGGCGCGGCCTTGTCATAGTCGCCGATAAGCGGGTGCGCCATAAGCGCCGCGAGCGCCGCGCTGCGGTCGCCCTCTGTCGCGGCACGCACCGTAAGCTTCTCAAAGGCCTTTACCGCGCGCATAAGCCCGGAGATATACTCGTTATATACCCTGACCGGCTGCGGCGCAACGCCGTTCCGGCCAAGCGCGCACCTTACCTCTACGGCGTCGCTGTCGTCCATAAACGGCACTGCGCCGTTGTTTTTCGCCGCCACAACATGTATCTCGCCCTTGTCGTTAAGGATAGAGTCCGCCGCAGACACCGCCGCGGTGGAGTAAAGCGCGCCGCCGCGCAGGGAAAGCTCGGGCGGCTTTACGTCTAATTCCGTGTCCGCGTATTGGAGCATAAGCTTTTCGTCAAGCTCCTGACAGATTTCACCGCGCGTCTTTTCGGCCTGAAGGCATTTTTGAACCTGCTGTTCGCGAGTGTAAAAATAACTAAGATAAGAGCTTGGGATATACGGCACGGCGCGCAGAAGCGCCTTGTCATATTCTATTTCCGGCACGTTCTTCATCGACGCGCCCGCCTTGCCGGAAAGCGCGCCGACAAGGTTCTCCGTGTCGCCGCCCCGGACAACGCTTGTAATCCAGCTTAGGTGGTTAAGCCCGACGTATTCATAAGTAAAGTCGCTTGTCCCAAGGGTGTCCGCGACTTCGCGCAGCATGTTTACCGGGCAGTTGCAAAGCCCCACCATATTAAGCGCCGTGCGGTTAAGCACCGCTTCCGCGATAATGCCGGAGGGATTGGAGAAGTTTATAAGCCAAGCGTCCGGCGCGGCGTTGCGCCGTATGCTCTCGGCAAGCTCCATGATGACCGGAACGGTGCGCAGCGCGTTCATAAACCCGCCCGCCCCGGTTGTCTCCTGTCCCAGAAGCCCGTATTTAAGGGGGATTTTCTCATCGCGGATACGCGCGGCCATCTTGCCCACGCGTATCTGGGCGAACACAAACGACGCGCCCTCCACGGCCTCGTCCGCCGAGCGCGTAAGGGTAAGCTCGCCGCGATAGCCGCCCGCCTTAAGCTGACGCTTGGCAAGCCCGCCCACTGTTTCAAGGCGTACGGGGTCTATGTCCATAAGCGCGACGCTGTCCCACGGAAGACTTTCTTTGCGGGCGATAAACCCCTCGATAAGTTCGGGCGTATAGGTGCTTCCCGCGCCTATCACCGCCGCTTTAAGTTTTGGCATAGCGCAATGTCTCCTTTGCAGAAAAAATTAAAGTTGGGGCGCGGCGCCAAAGCGCCTTACGGAAGCCACCAGTTGCCCGAGGCGGTAAGCAAAACAAGAAGTTTTATATAGTCGCTGTAGGTGTCGCCGGTAAATTCGGCGGCCCCGCCGGTATAGAAAAGCCCGGCCCACTCCGCGTTTCCGCCCGCCGCCGCCGTGACAAGGAAGGGCGGCGCGAAAAGCGTCGGCTCGGTATAACCGTAATTGCTGTTGTCCCCGGTAAGGTCAATCGGCCCGAAGCCGGAAAGGTCGTTGGCGCCGCCAAAATCGGCCTTTGCCTTCGCGAACGCGTCCATGGGCGCGATACAGGCGCTTAAAAGCGTTTCGCCGTTTCCAAGCTCGACGTCACCGTAAAGCAGGTAATAGGCGCCAAGCCGCCACGGCACTCTGCAGGCGTTATAGGAAAAGTCCCCGTCGTTCCCTTCAAGCACATATCCGTCCGGGACGACCCATTTATCGTCTTTTCTGATTATAAAGTCGGGCAGAAGCCCGGTCTTGTGCGCCTCGCCAAGCGCGTTTTCGGCGTCGCGCACATCGGCGATAACGCCGCAGGTCGCCTTGAGCACCGCGTTCCAGTCATGGTCTGGGTCGGCCGCCGCGAACGCCGCCAGATGGCCAAGCATAAAGTCGGACGAGCGCGTGGCGCTGTTCAGGACAGAGTCCCTTGTCCGCGAGGCCCAGTCGCCAAGCAGAAGCGTCTTATACTCCCTGTGAACGCAGTAGTCCCACAAATCCCCAAGCATGGTAAGGGCGATGCCCTTATAGTCATAACGCCCGCCGCTGCCCCACTGTTTGTCCGCGAGAAGCAGGGAGTAGATTATGTCCATGTCCCCGTCAAGCGCGCTGTCCGCGTCGCCGGAGTCCTGATAGAACGGGGCTTTTTTAATGCCGTCCTCTATGACATAGCCTTCGGGGTGCTGCGCGTCGCGATAGCCGAACAGCTCCCAAGTGAAAAGGTTCGGCCCGATACTGCTTGGGAAGCGCTGGACGGTGCGAAGCATGGCGTCGTAATACTGCTGAAGGCTTTCACAGCCGTAAATCCACGTATAGCCGCTTTCGTTAAGCCGCTGTTCACAGCCGGACATGTACGCGAGCATAAGCATACCGTATCCCTGGGATTCCGACACGTTGATAGAGGAATAGGAGATTCGGTCGCCCCCGGCGTCCTCGCTTAGTTCCCACCAAAGGGTGTGCTGAAGCACCATGCGGAAGCCGTCTTTATCCGCCGGGCTGCTTGAGTCCACGATAAGGTTTTCGTTCAGTATCTCTGAAAAAAGTTTCATCACATAATCGTCCGGGGCAATGTCCCCGGAGGGCGTCGCGGGCGCGACGGCATAGTCTGTCTTGAACGGGAAGGGGTTGTTCGGCGCGGGCGGAGGGGTTGCGGGAGGAAGGGTGACGGGCGGCGCGGACGGGGTTTCCGGCGCGGCTGTTTCGCCTGACGCCGCGTCCTGCGTCTGTTCCGGGGGCGCGGACGTTACGGCGGCGGGGGCGGAAGCCGTTGGCAGGGGGGAGGAGCAGGCCGCGAACATGGCAAGGGAAAAGGGCATGGTCAGCGCAAGGGCAAGGATTCGTCTTTTCATATCGCACCTCTTATGTAAAATTTAGAAGCTGTTCCCATAGAACGCGACCGCTCCGCTTATCTATGGGAACGGCTTCTTAACGCAGAAACAGTGTCGCGGGGTCATTCGCCGCCCGCGCCTTCGTCCATTGTAAGCAGCGCGCCTATGTTGACGTCGACAACCCTCTGCGCCGCCCCGACAAGGGCGGGGAAGGCAAGGCTTTGGGCGTGCAGTCTTACCGGAACCGGCGAAAGCCTTTCCGCTTTAAGCCGAAGAGCGCCGAACAGCTCGTCCCCAAGCAAGTCGATGGTAAGGCCGCCCAAAACAAAGTCGGATATGTTCACCATCGCGGCACAGGCGGCGATTATATAACCGACGGTATCCGATATGGCGTCCACCATGCGCGCGCGGGCGCGCGCCTCCATGGCCTGCGCGCCGAACCGCCGGTCAAAGCCAAAACGCTTTTTAAGCGCGTCAAGCCCGATAAGATCCTCTGTGCTGCGCGTTTCCTGCGGCGCGCCGGGATCCGTGTACGGCATTATGCCGATTTCCCCGGCAGTGAAGGTTGGGCCGCGCCGCAGTTCGCCGCCCAGCACAAGACCCATGCCGACGCCGGAACCGATGTTTATGTACGCCAAATCCGGGATGCCGTGACAGGAAAACTCGCCGTACACCGCCGCGTTCACGTCGTTTTCAATAAGCACGGGCGCGCCGGTGCGCTGCGCGATTTCGTCAAGAAAACCGCCTATCTGATACGGCGCGTTCATTGTAAAGCTTGGCGCGAAGGATATGGTGCGCTTCTCGCTGTCCACAACGCCGGGCAGACAAAGACCCGTGCCAAGCAGTCTGCAGGTGTGCTTGCCCTCGCGGGAAAGCCTGTCAAGCAGTCTGTCGGCCATTTCACAGGGCTGGCAGACAAACATCTCGCGCACACCGCCAAAAAGCTCTGCCGTTTCCTCGCAAAGCAGTTCGCGGCACAGGTTAAGCACACCGACGCGCAGTACGCTGCCCTCGTTCACGACGGCTATGACATACGCCGCGTCCGGGTTTATTTCATACATCTGCGGCTTTCGCCCGACCTGGCTGTCACCGCCGCCCACGCAGGCCGCCAATCCGAAATCGGTGAAGTAATCCATGATTTTCATGGCCGTCTGAAGGCTTACGCCAAGGCTGCGGGCAATTTCCACGCGTGAGATAACCCGTTTGCGGTAAAGCAAGTCAAAGGCCATCTGCCTGTGCCGGGCTTTCAAAAGTGAAACCGGATTGCTCATTACTAAACCACCTAAACAAATTAACTTAACTCCACAATAATGGAAAAGAATCGCCCTGTCAATACCTTAGACAATATTCGTCATATTGCACAATTTAAGATTGAATAATTTGTCTAAATTGCATATTTACAAGCAATCGCCCCCGTGCTATGATGGACACAGATAGTTAATTAGGTTAATAAATGCCTGCGCAATCATGTTTTACAAACGAGGTGAGGATCGTGCTAAACTCCACAAGGGCAGTCGCGCCGCGCAAAAGGCGGAAAAAGGAACAGCCCCCTCTCCTGCAAAGGCTTTCCAAGCAGCGCTTCCTTATTATGATGTCCTTTCCGTTTTTTATTTGGGTCATCGTTTTTTGCTATCTGCCCCTTCTTGGGTGGGGCATGGCCTTTCAGGACTTCAAGCTTAAGGGCGACGTGCTTCAAAGCTTCTTCAGCGCCCCGTTCGTCGGGCTTAAGCATTTTGAGATTCTTTGGCATGACCTTATAAACCAGGGGCGTTTCTTCCTCGCGTTAAGAAATACGCTTGCCATGAGCGTGCTGCTGCTTGTGTTCGGTTTTGTCACCCCGATTATATTCGCGCTTATGCTTAACGAACTGCGCTCGAAGTGGTTCAAAAGGACGACCCAGACGATATCGTATCTGCCGCACTTTATATCATGGGTTGTGGCCGCCACTATGATAAGCTCTATGCTGTCCTCCGAAGGCCCGGTGAACGACCTTCTGATATGGCTTGGGCTTTCCGAGAAGCGGGTGCCGTTCCTTGCGGATCAGAACCTGTTCTGGGGGATAATGACGATAAGCGAAATTTGGAAAGAGCTTGGCTGGAACGCGATTATCTTCCTTGCCGCCATATCGGGCGTTGACCCGGGGCTGTACGAATCGGCCGAGCTTGACGGCGCGGGGCGGTTCAGGAAAATCTGGCACATCACGCTTCCGTGCATTCTGCCCGTCATCACCGTCATCCTTATAATGGACATCGGCTGGCTTATAAGCGTCGGGTTTGAAAAGCAGTACCTTCTTGGCGCGGACATGACGCGCAACACGTCAGAGGTCTTGGATATATACGCGCTTAAAGCCGGCGTGGATCAGGGGCGCTTCAGCTTCGGCACGGCAATCGGTATGTTCAAGTCCGTCGTATCCATCGCCCTTGTGCTTGTGGCCAACGCCATCGCGAAGAAAACGGGCGAAACAAGCATTATCTAGAGCTGCTGAACAACTCTTTTTCGACCCGAAGCACCAAAGGTGCGAGTTGTCAAATTCAGAATTTTGGAGCTTTGTTTCGCAGAAATCAAAGTGAAAAATTCCGAATTTGCCGGTCGGAAAAAGTTGTGAAGCGTAACAGGGTGGTTATTGAGTAAGCATTATCTAAGACGCTTTAAGAATCCCGCGCTTTCGTTCGGCAAATCTGACACAAAGGAGGACAAGCGACATGTTCAAGACCGCCGGCGCGAGAACCCGCAAGGCGGGGTATTGGCACCGCAGGACAAAGGGCGACATAATAGTTGACCTTATTATATACGCGGTTATGCTGATTGTCATTTTCGCAACGCTTTTCCCGTTCCTTAACGTGATCGCGATCGCCTTCAACGACTCCACCGACTCCGTCAAGGGCGGCATAGGGATATTCCCGCGCATACCCACGCTTGATAACTTCAAAGAGCTTGGGCGCTATCCTAACCTGCTTCAGGGCGGGATCATATCGCTTCTGCGGACGGTGGTGGGGACGGTATGCAGCCTTCTTTCAACCTGTATGCTGGCCTATGTTTTAAGCCGCAAGGAGTTTATGTTCCGCCGCCTTTTCATGACGCTTTTCCTGTTCACCATGTACGTTGACAGCGGCATTATCCCGCACTTTATGGTCATTCGCGCCCTTGGCCTTAACAACAGCTTTTGGGTCTATATTATCCCGGGGCTGATAAGCGCCTATAACCTTATCCTTGTGCGCAGCTTTATCGAGCAGATACCCTTCAGCCTTCAGGAGTCGGCGTTTCTGGACGGCGCAAACGACTTCACCATATTCAGGAAAATAATCATGCCCCTTTGTCTGCCCGTAACGGCGACCGTCGGCCTTTTTTACGCGGTGGGGCAGTGGAACTCGTGGTTTGACACAAAGCTGTACGCCTTCTCAAACGAGAAGATTACAACGCTTCAGTACGAGCTTATGAAAATCCTTCAGCAGTCAATGGCGCAGCAGGGCAACCCGAACCTTGGACACGCCGGGCAGATCGCCCAGTCGCAAAGCGTTTCGCCGCTTTCGATAAGGATGACCGTCACGCTTGTCGCGGTGGTGCCGATTCTTCTTGTATATCCGTTCGTTCAAAAGTATTTTGTCTCCGGCCTTACCCTTGGCGCGGTCAAAAGCTGACGCCGCCGAAACGGGGCATAACCGTCCGCGCCGACGGCACGGATGTTTATGATAAAAAACTACAGGAGGATAACAATGAAAACAGTCAAAATCGTCGCATTGCTTCTCGCGCTGTGCCTTATGGCAACGGCATGTTCGTCCGCCTCTCCGGCGCCAAGCGCCACGTCCGGAGCGAACGCCACGCCGGCCCCGTCACAGCCGGGCGCAGCCGACCCGACCCAAGCGCCGGGGGACGAGCCTGTCACGTTCACTATCTTCGGTGAAGACGTAATCGCGAACCGTGTAGAGGAAGACTTTAAGGGCGCGGTATCGCGGGTAATCACCGCGGACACCGGCGTCACGATTAAGTACATGTTCGGCGTTGGCGACGTGGCCCAGCAGATCACCATTATGATTGCCGACCAAAGCTATCCCGACTTCGTGTTCTCACGCTCGAACCTAAGCCGTTTCCTTGAAGCCGACGCTTACATAGACATGTCCCCGCTTATCGACGAGTACGGCCCCAACATCAAGGCGCTGTACGGGGACGCCTATGAAAGAATGAGGGACGCGGACGGCCACATCCACTATCTCGGACAGGACTTCGTAAACCAAATATCCGAGGATCCGGAAGATTCTTTCGAGATTCAGCACGCCGTTCTGAAGGATCAGGGCTATCCCGAAATCCGCACCCTTGACCAGTTCAAGGCCGCCATCAAGGCATACAAGGAAAAATACCCGGAAATCGACGGACAGCCCACAATCGGCATGACCCTTACCTGCGGCGAGGGCTGGCGCTATTTTATCACGCTTATCAACCCCGGCCTGCGCGCGCTTGGCAACCCCGACGACGGCAATTTCTATGTGAACCCGGACACGTACGAAGTCACCTACGCGTTCGCCATTCCGGGAATCGAAGAATACTACCGCTGGATGAACGGCATGTATAACGAGGGGCTTCTTGACCCCGACGCCTTTACCCAGACCCATGACGAATACCTCGCGAAGATTTCCTCCGGGCGCGTTCTGGCGCTTTCCGACGGTCACTGGGAGTATGTTGACGGCGAAAATATCCTCAGCTCGGAAGGGAAATACGAGCGCACCTACGCACGTCTTCCAGTCACGCTCAGCAAGGATATAAAGCACCCCGGCTACCGCCCGGCGGCGTATACCCCCACAAACGGCGTGGGAATCACCAAAAACTGCGCCGACCCCGTTCGCGCGGTGAAGTTCCTTGACTACCTCTGCCTTGAAAAAACCCAAATTCTCTCCGCTTGGGGCATCGAAGGCGAACACTGGGAAATCAAGGACGGCAGACGTCAGTGGACTGCGGCGGAGGTCGAGGCGGCAAAGCTGCCCGGTCACGACCTTGAAACGGCCATCGGCATGATGACCTATCCCTGGCCGACAATCGGCGGCGGCGAGGACTCCAACGGCTATAAGTTCAACCCCCTTGACGACGGAACCGTGCAGTGGGCCGACTATAACGACGAAGCCAAGGCGACGCTTACGGCATACGGCGTAAACAGCTGGAAAGAGCTGTTCCCGCAAGCGGACGAGTTCAAGCCCTCGGAGTGGGGACAGGCGTGGAATCTTTGGGACGTACAGCCTGCCGACAGCGAGTTCGGTATCCTTCACAACGAGTGCAACTCCCTTACGGCGCAGTATCTGCCGATGCTTTGCACCGCCAGCCCGGAAGAGTTTGACGCCCTTTGGGCCGAGTATCAGTCAAGACTTAAAGACGTCGGCGTTGACGAGCTTGCAACGGTTGCCACAAAGCTTCTCGCGGATAACTTCTACGTACACGTAGCGGCGGAATAACAAATCCTTTTGTAAATCAGTTGGCGGCCGTCCCAAGCCCGGGGCGGCCGCCAAGTTTTGGACTGGAGAAAAGCACCGGGCTAGCGTGCCGGACACAACCTCTGGAAAAGCCTTGCGGCATAAGGAAAACCGCCCCGTTTCCAAGGCGGTTTTTTTGGTGGAGTGTAATGACCCAAATACGAACCTGATATTTGTTGGGGTGTATGGGTTTGTGGTGAGGGTGGGGCTGTGAACACGAGTCTATTTGATGCACATTTTTATAAGTTTAACCATCTCCTCATTTAAGTCAAATCGCTTTGCAACATCAGCAACATTCTCGTTTTTTTCGATAAACGCTAGTACAATTCTCAACACCTTGCCAATAGTAATATTGGTTTTGAAGGCGGGCTTTTCAAGCAAAGACTCAATAATTCTGGAGTCTAGCATGAACTTCGAATTGCGTTGTTGCGTCTCAATTGTTCTTTTCTTATTTTTAACATCTGTTACTTGCTGAACAACAGTCTGGGGGGTTGCATCAGAAGCAGCAGGCATGGGTATAGTATCTAAGCGCATCTGCTCATCAGTTTTGGTTTCCTGCTCTAGTCCGTTATAGAATGGATGGAAATTCTTGGTGTAAAAGGTCTGCCCTAGAACAGTCTGCCATTTTTTAATTTGTACAACACCATGTTTTCCGTTAGGTGCGTGTCCAATGTCCACAAGACGTATTTTACCTATGGAAGAATTCTTCCAATCGCTGTTCTGAGATTGTACTGCCATTACTCCATTTTTAGTGTTCGTTTTTTTATTATCTGACAATAGAAGTTCTGCCATCAATACAAGGCAGTCATAATCTTGCACAACTTTCCATTCGTTTGGAATCCAATTAGTTCCACACAACATTCCCAGCAACCCGCCTGTTATCGAGGCAATTGTGTCGGTGTCAGCGTTGAACGAAAATGCAGGGACTTTTATCCCCAATGTGGGGTTCGTGGCATACCTAGAAGCCAGATAAATGGCGGCTAAAGTTGCAACATCACCCGCTCCATTTACACTGCCGAAACACTCTAAAACAGTCAACATTTTTGTGTCGTCCAACATCAACCCCTTTTTCAAAGAAGCCTTGATGAATTCGAGTTGGCGCATCATATTGTTGCGGGCTTTTTCCCACTCTTGGGCATAGTCGAAACCTGCGAACCGATTCGCTGCTTCATTCCATTTGCTGAAAACATCAGAGTTTGGAGATGCACCCCAGCATTGTTGTCCGTCGATGACAGCGGAAACTAATTCGCCATATTCAAGGACGGTATCTTTTCGCATGAGATAGTCTAAGGCAAATGCGTAACAGGTTGCACCCAAAAACGCTCTCGGATGGCCATGTGAAATGAGCGTGTCTTTGATTACATCAAGCATCAAAACTTCGGTGTCGGGCTTGTTGGCACTGGCAATAACGTGTGGCAGAATACGCATCGTTGCACCGTTGCCACCAGCGCTAAAATAAGCCTTGGCATTATATTGTGACTGCCAGAGCAACACCTTTTTATCGCTAATCGAGCGTGCAGCTTTTAGCAAAGCACTTCCGCCACCGCGCTCATAGCGTAGCCAGAATGGAAGTTCCTTCTCGGCAAGAAACCTCTCCCAATCGCCAGCGATAATGCTTCGTGCCACAGAAAGTGTCATCTGCGTGTCATCGCTATATTCGCCGGGGAGAATCCTCTCGTCGTGCCAACGAGGGTTCTTACAGCTACGTGTCCACTCAACAAAGAAGTCGTTGACTTTCGGCTTCTTTATCCGATTTTTAGAACGTGGCTCATTAGGCCAACCCAGCGCGTCACCAATGGCTGTGGCTAGCATAGCCCCTTTGCATTTCTCAATTTGTGTTGGTATCGTTGTGGACATCAGTTATTCCTCCTCTGACCAAACGCACATTGTTTCGTCTGGCCTACGACCATTCTTAATCATGTTACTCCAATTCGGGGTAATCACATCTGGTGCAACATAAATCGGTATTTGCTCAACGCCATACATTTTCAGCATTGCGTACACCCGCTTTGCAACATCATCGCTACCGACAGCAATACCGATAATACATTCACGAGGAATACTATCTTTTATCAAAATTTCTGCCTGCCCATCTGTAGGGCAAGACGCAAGCATCTTGGGAGATCTCGGATATTGAAACGTCGGCACAGAGGTTTCAAAGATTGATTCAACTTTTTCCATGTTGCCGTTTATATATGCCCCACTGCCTCTACTTGCGTTGCATGGGCAGAATTTTGCAGTTTTATAGTTTAGTATGCTCAAATCTATATACAAAACAACCCAGTCTTTGAATAGCTTATCTGTATTATTCTGCATAGCTTTTTTCAGAAACCACGAATTTGGATACTGTACAGAGCAACACACATAATTCAGTTCATTATCGTAGCGCTCCTTGTCGGTGACATTTTTCGTGTCTTGGCGAATCGAACTGCTCGCCAAGACGCCCGCCTCTGAGGGGATAATATGCGTTAGGCTCTGGAACTTTGTAAAGTGACACAAGCGGGTAACGCCACGAGCCGCTAAATTTTCGTATGCGCTCATACCAAATCCTCCTCATCGTGAAAATCATAGCTGTCCGCATTTTCTGGGAAGAGCGGCGAAAGTGTATCGCTGTATGACATATATAAGCCGAACTTTGTCCGAGTGGATGCTACATAAAGCAGCTTTATCTCATCGGCATAAGCCGCTTCCTCAGATACGGCATTGGCCACTGTTTCAGGGTCTGGCAATTTGTCATCTGTCAGAAATGGGACAAATACATTATCGAATTCCAGACCTTTTGCTGAATGGAAGGTTGTCAGATAAACCGTTTTGACATGAGCATAACCCGGCGTATCTTTGTCAATTTCTGTTGCGTCACATCCCTTGTCTTTTAGTACCCGCATAAATGAATCGATGTCGGCTCTGTTCCGGCAAACGATAACAGTCGAAGAGGTTTTGCCCGTAGAGATAACTCGTTCAACTACCCAAGACATCTCGCGCGATTTGTTTGAGAATTTCACAAGTATGGGCTTTGGTCCCTCGGCAATTTGTGTGGTAGCATCAACCATGTCACCATCTTGCTGCCAATACTTACTCTCGGTGATGTCCTTTGCAAACGCTGTAATAGCGGCAGGATTACGGTAGTTCATATCGAACCGCCAAATTTTGTCTGTATTGATTCCAGAATCACGCCACGATAAGCGACTCCCGTATATCTGCTGCGCTACGTCACCGAAGAAGGTGAAAGACCCGCCATCCGCAACAGCATCAACCAACGATTTAATCATCATTGGCGAGAAGTCTTGTCCCTCGTCGACGATAATGTGGGTATAGCGACGTTCGCTGTCATCCTCCTGCACTTCATTATAGGCATAGAACGCCAAATCATCCCAGTCGTATTTACGACCTGCCTCCTCACGGAGTTCTATGTATTTTTTATAAGCGTCAAAAATCCACTTGCGGTTTTCACGCCTGATATTGGCGGCAGAGCGACCAATGCGCTCGGCATCGTTATATGAGGCAAGGTCTGCAAAACCGAATTTCTCGATAAAGGTTATCTCGTCTACAAAGAACTCTTTGGAGCGCCGAAAGGTCGATTCGTGTGGATATTGCTTTTTTAGGACTTCCACAGCTTGCTCAATGTAGTAGGCCTTTTCGCTGGAATCCAGTATGCCGTTTCGCCACGGCATTTTGCCACGGCTGTTCAGGTATCCACGGGCGAATTTATGATAATTCTCTACGACCAGCTTTACTGACCGTGAGTCGCTCATTCCCCGCATATACTCTACTAAAGCCCCATTGAACGTGACGAGAAGCACCCGACCGCCGTTTGGTATGTTGGCAAGGTGGTGCGCACGCAGCAAAGCTATTGTCGTCTTGCCGCTGCCGGCAGTCCCCAGCACGACGATGTGCCCTTTTGCAGGCAGAGCCATTACCTCTTCTTGTTTTCCTTGTGGCGTTACTCCAAGCATCCTCTATCCCCCTCAGACTATTCATAATTATGTAATCAAGTATCTAACCATTAAGTGTAGACTTCACCGCTCTTCACAGAAGTAAAACATTGCCATGTCATGCACTTCGCTCACTCTCAAACGGCTTCCCATCCGTGTTGTAGGTCACGCTGAATACCATGTCCGCCAGCCACTTCTTGAACGCCGGGTCATCTGTGAAACGTTTGAAAAGCTCCATGTTGTCGGTCATGATACCTAAAATTGCCGATTGAAGTGCGCGGTCACTCTCCATCCGAGCGTTCTGCTTGTCGGAGTTTTTCATGGCGTTCTGATACGCTACGTCTTGAGAAACCATGCCGGGGATGCGTTGAATCTGCGCTCGGACGTTGTCGGCATCCTTCCAGTCAATGTTGCCGAATAAATCATTAAATGTGGATAGGATGTTTGTGAGCAAGTCAAACTCCGGCGCTTGTCTGCCACCGGCGCTACCTGTCGGCACAGGATCAACTTCTGCGTCTGCATCTTCAAGTTGAATGGAGAGCATTGTCTGTGCCTCGTTACGATAACTGTCAAGATCGATCGCATCCAGAATGCCCGCCGAAAAATCCTCGTCTTTAGGTGAGGGCAGTTTGGGCAGCAGCAACGTGAGGAAGATGGACAGTTTCTCCCACTCCGGGCTGCCGTAGGGCAGTATCGCGCCCAAAAAACCGTAGGTACGCACAAAAGCCTTCGCGGAGCCTTTGAACGCCACCTGCGCGTCCTCATCCAGAGCCTTATAGCGGGACGCGCAAGCGTCCAGCACCGGGTCGAGCTTGTCGCGCTCCGCGCCGCCAAGATACAGCCCGATGAACCCCTCCACTTGGCTTTGCGTATACACCTCATGCTGCTCCATAACCGCAATCAAGTCGTACAGCTTATTCGGGTCTGTCTCGCCGGAGAGAATT
>JAISVI010000161.1 GCA_031271665.1 Oscillospiraceae bacterium | reverse complement strand
CCGCCCTGCTCGACAAGACGCCGCCCTTCGGCTTTCGAGGGGACAAGTCCGCAGGCGACAAGGGCGTCGATAACGCCAATCTCGCTTTCAAACTCAAGCGACGTGCGCGGCACGTTATCCATGTTCTGTCCGCCGCCGAACAAGGCGCGCGCGGCTTCCTGCGCCTTTTGCGCTTCCTCCGCGCCGTGGACAAGGGCGGTAAGCTCGTACGCAAGACGCTCTTTGGCGCGGTTAAGGTCGCTTCCGCTCCACGCCGACATTTCCGCGATCTCCTCAAGCGGCACGAAGGTAAGGCGCTTTAGGAACGATATAACGTCCGCGTCGGCGGTGTTTCTGAAGAACTGATAAAACTCGTAAACGCTTGTCTTGGCCGGGTCAAGCCAGACCGCGCCCTTTGCTGTCTTGCCCATCTTGACCCCCTCGGAGGTAAGAAGAAGCGTTACGGTAAGCGTGTGCGCGTCATGCCCAAGCTTGCGGCGTATAAGCTCGGTGCCGCCAAGCATGTTGGCCCACTGGTCGTCGCCGCCGGTTTGCAGGTTGACGCCGTATTTTTCGTGCAGGTACAAAAAGTCATAGCTTTGCATAAGCATATAGTTAAACTCGATAAAACTTAGTCCCCGCTCCAAACGCGTCTTATAGCACTCGGCGGTAAGCATACGGTTGACGGAGAAGTGCATCCCCACCTCGCGCAGAAAGTCCACATAGTTAAGTTCAAGCAGCCAGTCGGCGTTGTTGACCATCTGCGCCTTGCCGCCGGAAAAGTCCACAAAACGCTCCATCTGACGGTAGAAGCAGTCCGCGTTATGCTTAATCTGCTCTTTAGACATAATCTTGCGCATGTCGGTCTTATCCGTTGGGTCGGGTACCATAGTGGTGCCGCCGCCGATAAGGATTATGGGCTTGTTGCCCGCCCTTTGCAGGTGGCGCATAAGGATAAGCGGCACGAAATGCCCGACGGTAAGGCTGTCCGCCGTCGGGTCGAAGCCGTTGTAAAAAACGGCTTTCCCGCTGTCAATAAGCTCGCGCACGGTGTCCTCGCCGCTTGTCTGCGCGACGATGCCGCGCGCCTTCAGTTCTTCAAAAACAGTCATATTATAAATCCCCTTGTAAAGTATTCTTCCACGTCTGCGCGCCTTCTATCAATTCGCGCGCGCCGTCGCGGGTGGCGGCGGTGATTTGACTGCCGCCGGTTATGCGGGCAAGTTCCTCAACGCGTTCGGCATATTCAAGGCGAGTTACTGACGTGACAGTACGCTCGCCGCTCACCCCCTTTGCTATAAGGAAGTGCGTGTCCGCCATAGCGGCAATCTGCGGAAGGTGCGTAACGCACAGGACCTGCCTTTTCGCGGCGGCGCTGAACATCTTTTCCGCAACGCGCTGGGCGGCGCGGCCCGACACCCCGGCATCAACCTCGTCAAATACAAGGCTTACGGCTTCGTCATTATCGGCGCTGGCGTTTTTCATGGCAAGCATAATCCGCGAAAGCTCGCCGCCCGAGGCCGTCTTGGAAAGCGGCTTCAGCGGTTCGCCGGGATTTGCGGCAAGGAAGAAGCTTACGCTGTCCGCGCCGTCCGTCCCCGGCTGCGCTTCACCGATTACCGCCGAGAAGCGTACCTTGCCCATGTCAAGCCCCTCTAATTCTTGGATAACCCGTTTTTCAAGGCTTGCGGCGGCCTTTGTACGCATTTTGGTAAGTTTCCGCGACTCTTCCTCAAGCGATTTTTGCGCGGTGCTGTGCTTTGTTTCAAGCGCGCGCAGCTTCTCTTCGGCAAAGGCGATATCCTCAAGCTCCCGCTTCCACTTCTCCGCCCTTAAAATAAGCTCGTCCGGCGGCGCGCCGAACTTGCTTTTAAGCTTATACAGAAGGTCAAGCCTTGTTTCCACATGCGCGATTTCGTCGGGCGCAAGCTCCATCTCGCCGCGCTTTTCGCGAAGCGCCCCGGATATGTCCTCGGCGCTGTAGCGCAGGTCGCTTGCCCGCCCCGCCAAGTCAAGAAAGCTTTCGCTTACGCGGGAAATACTGTCAAGCGCCTGGGCGGCGGCGTCAAGCAGCTCTATCGCGCCCGGACTGTCCTCGTCACCGTACAGTCCCGCGTACGCGGCGTCAAGCGCCCCGGTAATCTTCTGGGCGTTTTGCAAAAGCTTTCGGCGCGAAAGAAGTTCGGCCTCTTCGCCCGGAACAAGCCCTGCGTCCTCGATTTCGCCAATGCGGTACTGAAGGGTGTCCATGCGCCGCGCCTTCTCGTCCTCGTCCATGCGAAGGGCGTCCATTTCGCGCCCGATTGCCTTCCATTCCTCATACGCCGCCCTGTACGGCTGTTGGTCAGTCCGCGCGAACGCGTCCAGAATCCCAAGGTGCCTGTCCTCGGATAAAAGGCTTTGCGTGTCGTGCTGTCCGTGTATCTGGACAAGGTGTACCCCCAGTTCGCGAAGCTGGGCCACCGTGACCGGGCGGCCGTTTACCTTACATACATTGCGCCCGTCGGAAAAAATCTCGCGGCTTACTATTATCTCTTTTTCAAACTCTATGCCCAAAGCGTCAAGGCAGGCCGCGGCGGAGGGCGGAACGCCGAAAAAAACGGCGCTTACAAGCGCCCGCGCACAGCCCGAACGTATAAGCTCGCGCAGAGTGCGCGCGCCCAAAACGGCGCCAAGCGCGTCAATCACGATAGATTTGCCCGCGCCCGTCTCGCCGGTCATAACGTTAAGCCGATCCTCGAATGTGATGTCGGCAAGTTCGATTATGGCGATGTTTTCAATATGAAGAACGGAAAGCAGCGCAAGCCCTCCCCTATTTTAAGAGCTGCTGAACAACTCTTTTTTGACCCGAAGCACCAATGGTGCGAGTTGTCAAATTCAGAATTTTGGAGCTTTGTTTCGCAGAAATCAAAGCGAAAAATTCCGAATTTGCCGGTCGAAAAGAGTAGTGAAGCGTAACAGCTGCATTGTTCTGCAAACCCTAAACAGACTAATCAATGATACAAGGAGAAAGACCTATGGGAACCACCTTTTCCACAATCCAAATTCAAAACCCAAACAAGGCGCCGCAACAGCAATTCAAGGAACTACTCTGCAAATTCTTTGAAGCGAAAGGTCTTGTCCCCGCGACGGAAGAAGACGCTCAGTTTACATATTGGCTTGCGTTCAACGAAGATAACGGCTGGGTTACGCTGGGGTCTGGCGGGTATGATCTTGGCGAGGTTCATTCTGACGTGCCGGAAATCGCGAAGGATCTTAATACCCGCTGCGTCCTGACCAGTGTTTGGGACAGCGACTTTTTGGAGGTCAAGCTGTTTGGCTCTTCTCCTGAACAAAATGATATGATCGTCGCCGGGCAACCGTATGATGCGGATATGGTTTCTGAGGGGAATCCCGAACTGTGGAAGCCGCTTCT
>JAISVI010000106.1 GCA_031271665.1 Oscillospiraceae bacterium | reverse complement strand
GTTCGCAGGCTCTTCCTTTTTTAAGAATCTACGTGATTTCGCGCCCCATCTTTCCAGACAGAACGCACCCTCACCTTCACTCTTTGCTGGTGCTTCTTGCGTAACGGCCCTTAGACTTTAGACCGTTACGGGTTACGTTGTTTAATTTACAAGGTGCAGCCGCCTTTTTTCGGCGTTTTTCGCCGTTCCCGCCGAAAGGCGCTTGACTAATATAGCAGACGTGAAATAGCTTGTCAACACCTTTTTTCAAAAATAAAATAAAAATTTTGAGAGGCTCGGGAAAAAGGGGATTGACAAGCGCCTTGCGGTTATGTTATTCTGAAAAGCGGTCAATATATTGATCGCTTTTCTGCCGGAGTGGCGGAATTGGCAGACGCCCGGGACTTAAAATCCCGTGACTCTAAGAGTCGTACCGGTTCGAGCCCGGTCTCCGGCACCACTCGGACGCCGAAAAATCGAATGACGCGGGGTAGAGCAGTCCGGTAGCTCGTCGGGCTCATAACCCGGAGGTCAGGGGTTCAAATCCCCTCCCCGCAACCAAGTCCAAAGCCCCGCAATCGTCAGGATTGCGGGGCTTTGCCTTAATGGTTACGCGCTGCGATATGGTCTGGCGGAGACGTTGGCGCGCCGCGAAAGCTCGTTTTTTGCGCGTGTCAGCCGCCAACGTATGTAACCTTGCCCGCGTCCGGCTCGTGCGGGGGTTTTACGCTGTTCGCGGTTCCGACAAGGACGGCTATGCCGAAGCGGAATCCGTCCGGAAAGCCCATGCGCTTTTTGAACTCTTCCGCGCGGGGGCTTTGCAGCGCAAGGCGCGCCATCCCGCATATAACGCTTCCAAGACCCATCGCATGGGCGGCAAGCGACACGTTTTCGCTTAATATGCCGCAGTCCATAAGCGCGTACTCCGTGTCGTCCGCCGCTATCATTACCATACATGGCGCGTTGTAGAAAAGCTTCCCGCCGCGCGACAGGACGTGCTGATAGACGGATTTATCCTCGGCGCTTGCTAGAACCTCCATGCCGGCGGCGTCCATGCCGTCGATAAACGCCTTGTCGGTGATAAGCGTAACGTGCCAAGGTTGGCGGTTCACGGCGCTTGGCGCGGCAAGGGCGGCGTCCACAAGCGCCCCCGCCTGCTCCGCGGTAAGCGGGTCGGGCGCGAAATCGCGGCAGGAGAAGCGCGTCATAATGCTTTTAATTGTTTCGTTCATGTGTGTGACCCCCTGTAATTTAATAATTGGGCGTTATGTAACGTTATACATGCTTGGGTTAGTTAGCCTCAGACCACTGTGCTAGTTCTTTTGTCAGTTTGTATACGGTCGTAGAGGACTGCCACTGTGACGGCGGGCTTCCCGATTGGTCGCGTATGTACTTCTCATGAAGCATTCTTGCCCTTTCCTCAGCCACACTTTGTGTATTTGTACTCAAAATCTTTTTGCATATGGCCTTGAACCCATTTGTTTTTTTGCTATACTTTTGCGCCAAATGCTTTCCCAGCCGCTCTTCTAACAGCTTAACGGACATTGCCCCTGTACAATTCTCAAAATGCAAAAGAAACCAAAACTCAATGGCCATATTTGAAAACGCGCAGTGTACTTTCCTGTTCTGTTCGGCGTTTTTAATAGCCTCATCATAATGGGGCGAATTATCGTAGTCGAAGACGCACCATAAAAAGTCGTACAAATCAGACATGCCTACCGCTTCACTGACTACCTTTTCCGGCTCGCTGTGCTTGGCTGCGGATACCTTCACCGTGACATTTTCAAGACTGCCCAGATTTTCGCGCAGCGCCTTAAAATAAACTTCGTCCGTTTCTCCGGCGCACAGAATAAGCACCCGGTTTTGCATTGGGCGCACAGGTCTGCGCCGACCGTAGTCCTTCCCCATAAGTCAGTACCCGCCTTTTGCTTCCGGCTTGCCGGGCGAAAAATCCGCAGGCTTTGGGACGGCACCAAACGCCCCAAGCAAATACTGCTTTTGTATTTTACTCGATTTGCGAACGCCGTTAAAATCGCTTAAAGAATACAGCGTACTCTCTCCGCGCGCGTCTTTTTGGGCGAAATAGAACTGATCGCGCCGAATGTCGTCGTCTAGCAAAAGCGTGTTGTGTGTCGCGCAGATAAGCTGTGCATTCTTCGGATTATCCGCAATAGAGTTGAACATAGAGACAATCCTGCCAACCATCAGCGGATGAAGCCGGGAATCAATTTCATCCAACAGCACTACCCCGCCGGTTTCTAAGGCGGACAGAATCGGTCCGGCAATACAAAGTAACTTTTGAGTGCCGTTGGATTCGAAAAGAAAATCGTTTTTGTTTCGTCCCACCGTTGCGCCTTCAGAATCATGGACACTTCTATAGGCTTCGTATTTAACGCCTTGCATTATATCATCATCCCGTGCTTCCCGCAAAGACGGAGGAAATTCAACAGCCTCTGGTAATTCCATTTCTGTACGCAGCATTTCCTTAAACTGTTTCGCTGTCTTTCTCTCCGTAACAATGTCAAATTCTATTAAGGTTTCATCAAACGTACGCAGTAATGCGTGCATCTTTTCTTTGCAGTTAGGACATTGACTCAAAAATTCCGCTGTGGAGTCAGGGCAATCAAACTCTTCATTGCTGGAAACATACGTATTTGAGAACCAGTCGGTAATCATTATGGCAAGCGGGTTATTGACCATTGCGGCCACGGACAGGAAAAGCGTATCTTCGCGGACGTTTTCAATGAATTTTTCCACATTGGAAAAGTCACGTCCGGTCAGTATAATGCTTTTGTAATCCGCAGAGGTTCGATTGAAGACCGCAGTCCGGCGATTTCTGTTCTTTGACAGAGCTTCACTGACAACTTTGCCATCCAGAACGCCGAAAGAATACTCATACTCGACGCCGTCTACGATGAACATCGCCGAAAACTCACTTGGGCTTGAATGCGCCTCGGAATTCAGCGCAAAGCACGTTTTGCCTTTTATCAATCGCTGTTGTGCGCTTAAGTCCGCTGTGACCACGTCGCGCATATAGGCAAACGCCTTTATCAAATTGGATTTTCCGCTTGCGTTTGCTCCGTAAACAAGCGCGCTTTTAAGAAGCGTTTCCTTTCTGCCTGTAGGAAATGCATTGATACCGATAAAGCTTGTATCGCTTGTGTTCGCCACCATGGACATATTTGTCTCTTTATAAAACGAAAAAACATTGCTAACGCTGAAACCGACGAGCATGGCTTTTCCTCCTTGCGCTGACTTAATTCTAAGTATACCCCGTATCAGTCCTTCTGTCAATGTCTTATTCTCTGAATTTGCAGTTTTTATACAACTTGAAGCATTAAGAGAGTGATTTGGCTTTTGTACGCAACCCAAACATGACGCTTTTGGCGCGCTCTTGCAAATGTGGGCGACGTCGTGTATAATAGGCCGTAATCTTCATCAGGGGTGTTTGTATGAGCCTTTCGGTTTTGGGGACGGGACGTCGTATGCCGGCGCTTGAAATAACCAACGACGACATGGCTTCCGTTGTGGAAACAAGCGACGAATGGATATCCGCGCGCACGGGCATACGGGGAAGGCGTTTTATTACGAATGAAGACCTTACCGCGCTTGCTGCCGGGGCGGGTCGTCTCGCGCTTGAAGACGCGGGGCTTGACGCGTCGGAAATCGACCTTATAATTTGCAGCACCATTCAGGGGGACTATATCACCCCGTCGCTTGCCAACCTTGTCCAGCGCGACCTTGGCGCGTCCTGCCCGGCGTTTGACATAAACGCCGCGTGCTGCGGCTTTCTGTACGGACTGGACGCGGCGCACGCGTATATCGGCGCGGGCAAGGCCGCGCGGGTGCTGCTTATAAGCGCCGAGCACATGTCAAAATTCCTTGACTGGACTGACCGCAGCACCTGTGTCCTGTTCGGTGACGGCGCGGCGGCGGCGGTGCTGGGCGGCGGGTCGGGGCTTCGCTATATCACCGTGGACTCAAACGGACAGACCGAAAGCCTGCGGATTCCGGCGCATAAACCGGGCATACCCTTTGCCAGATCCGGCGGGGAAGAACGTGAAAAAAGCGTTGTGTACATGAACGGGCAAAGCGTTTTCAAATTCGCGGTGTCAACCTGCACCGACGGGATACGCCGCGCGCTTGATACGCTTAAGCTTACCGCCGGCGACATCGCGCACTATATCCTCCACCAGGCAAACGGCCGCATTATAGACGCGGTGCGCCGCGCGCTTGATCTGCCAGAAGAGAAATTCCCCACGAATATACGGCGCACCGCGAACATGTCCTCGGTCACGATACCCTGTCTGCTTGACGAGCTTAACCGCGCGGGCAGGCTTAAAAGGGGCGAGCGGCTTGTGCTTTCCGCGTTCGGCGCTGGGCTGACGGCGGGTACCTGTGTGCTGGAGTGGCAGAAGGAGGCCGTATCGTATGGGTAAGCTTGCCTTTATCTTTGCCGGACAGGGCGCGCAGCACCCCGGCATGGGCAAAGAGCTTTATGACATCTCGCTTTCCGCGAAGACTGTGTTCGAGAACGCCGAGCGTCTTTGTCCCGGCCTTATGGAAATGACGTTCAGCGGCGCCGAGGCGGAACTGGCGCAAACCGAGAACACCCAGCCGTGCATGTTCGCCGCCTCTCTGGCGGCGGCGGCGGCGCTTACCGATCTTGGCTTCTGCGCCGAGGGCGCGGCGGGCTTTTCGCTTGGCGAGGTGACTGCGGCGGCCTATACGGGGCTTCTTGCCCCGGACACGGCGTTCGCCTATTGCCTGCGCCGCGCGGCCGCGATGCGCGAATGCGCCGACGTTATGGCGGCGGGGCGCAGCGGGCGCGGGGTTATGGCCGCCGTCCTTAAACTTGGCGCCCACGAGGTTGAAACTTTATGCGCGGAGATCGGGGATATCTATGCCGCCAACTTTAACGCAAGCGGGCAAACCGTCGTTTCCGGGACAGAGGCGGCTATGGAAGAGCTTGAACGGGCAGTTGCCGGGCGGCGCGGGCGCGTTGCGCGCCTTAACGTGGGCGGCGCGTTCCATTCGCCGTTTATGAGCACGGCCTGCACCGCGCTTCTGCCGATACTCAAGTCGCTTGATATGCGCGAGTGCGACATGCCGCTTTACTCAAACGTCACCGCGCTGCCGATGGACGCGGAAAGCGCGCCGGAGCTTATGGCCAGACAGGTGTGTCACCCCGTTTTGTGGCGCAAGACGATAGAGAACATGGTCAAAGACGGCTACGACACATTTGTAGAGCTTGGGCCGGGAATGGTTCTAAGCGGGCTTGTCAAGAAAATCGCGCCGCAGACAATTCGTCTGCACGTCGAGGACGCCGCCTCGCTTCAGGAAACGGCGGAGGAACTGAAGAAGCGCTGATATCTTTTTTACCATCTGTTGTGCGGGAGGAACAGTTTATGCTTAAAGGGCAGACCGCCCTTGTTACCGGGGCTTCGCGCGGTATCGGGCGCGCTTGCGCGCTTGCGCTGGCGCTAGCTGGGGCGGATATCGCGGTAATCTACGCCGGGCGCGCGGACGCCGCCGCCGACACTGTGCGCGAATGCCAGGCGTTGGGTGTGCGGGCGCGCGCGTGGCAGTGCGAGGTCCAGGATTTCAAAAAGGCCGGGGAAACGGTAAGCGAAGCCGTGACAGAGTTCGGGAATATCGGCATTCTTGTAAATAACGCCGGCGTCACGCGGGATAAGCTTATCCTTCGCATGGGCGAAGAGGATTACGACGCGGTTATGGACATAAACCTTAAGGGCGCGTTCAATATGACGCGCCATGCCGCCGGGTACATGGTTAAAAAGCGCTTCGGGCGCATAATAAACATATCGTCGGTGTCCGGGCTTATGGGCAACGCCGGACAGGCAAACTATTCCGCCGCCAAGGCGGGGCTTATCGGCCTTACCAAGACCGTGGCGCGCGAGCTTGCGCCCCGCTCGGTCACGTGCAACGCCGTTGCCCCCGGATTCATCGAGACGGATATGACGAAGGCGCTTGGGGAAGACGTGAGGAACGCGGCGCTGGAGGCAGTCCCCCTTAAACGCATGGGGCTTCCCGGCGACGTTGCCGAATGCGTGCTGTTTTTGGCGCGCGCGCCCTACATTACGGGGGAGGTAATAAAAGTGGACGGGGGTCTTTATATATGAGAAGAGTGGCAGTCACCGGCCTTGGCGTTATTTCGCCGGTCGGCAATACCACGGATACGTTTTTTGAAAGTCTTACCGCCGGAAAGCACGGCATCGGGCTTATCGACCGTTTTGACACATCCGCGCTTAAATGCCGCGTGGCGGCGGAAGTGAAGGATTTTGACCCGCTTTTGTATATGGAGAAAAACGACGCGCGGCGCATGGATCTGTTTTCGCAGTACGCGATTGCCGCCGCCGTCCAGGCCATGGCGGACAGCGGGCTTGACAAGGACATGCGCTATGCCCCGGAACGCTTCGGGGTGTACGTGGGAAGCGGCATAGGCGGCTTTCACACATGGTTTGCGGAGACGCAAAAACTGCTTGAAAAGGGGCCGAACCGCGTCTCCCCGTTCTTTATCCCGATGATGATCGGCAATATCGGCACCGGGAACATAGCCATACGCTTTAACGCGCGCGGGCCGTGCCTTCCCGTGGTCTCGGCCTGTTCCACCGGCGCGAACGCTGTGGGAGAGGCGTTCCGCGCGATAAAGCACGGCTATGCCGACGTTATTCTGGCCGGCGGCGCAGAGGCGACGATCGAGCCGCTTGCCATCGCGGGCTTCACCGCCTGTATGGCCCTTACCGGAAGCGAAGACCCCGACCGCGCGTCTATCCCCTTCGACAAAGAGCGCGACGGCTTCGTCATGGGCGAGGGAGCGGGGGTTATCGTGCTTGAGGATTATGACGGCGCGGTAAGGCGCGGCGCGCGCATTTACGCCGAAATCGCGGGTTACGGCAACACCTGCGACGCGTATCATATCACCGCCCCCCGCCCCGAGGCCGTAAGCGCGGCGGAGTGTATACGCATGGCGATGGACGAGGCAGGGCTTACCGGCGAAGAAACCCTTTATATCAACGCCCACGGAACAAGCACCCAACTTAACGACAAAACGGAAACCCTCGCCTTCAAGACGGCGCTTGGGGAGAACGCGTATAAAGCGTATATAAGCTCTACAAAGTCCATGACCGGGCATATGCTTGGCGCGGCGGGCGGCGCGGAGACCGTCGTTTGCGTCAAGGCCCTTCAGACCGGCACGGTTCCGCCCACTGCGGGATACCGCGTACCCGACCCGGAGTGCGACCTTAACATTGTCCCGAACGCAAGCGTACGCGCCCCGCTGACGGCGGCGCTTACAACCTCCTTCGGCTTCGGCGGCCACAACGCCTGCATCGCGCTTAAAGCAATTGACAATTGATAATTGACAATTGACAATTAGGCTCGTATCCTACTGCAAAAGCGAAAAACATGACGATTGTCAATTGTTCATTGTCAATTGTCAATTGAGCATGTATCCTACTGCAAAAGCGAAAAACACGACGATTGTCAATTGTTCATTGTCAATTGTCAATTACCATCTGGGGGTTTTTATGGATATTGAAAATATTCGTCAATTGGCGGCGATTGCGCGGGAAAACGGCCTTACGCTTCTTGAAACCGACGGCCAGCGCGTACGTATCGAACGCGCCGCCGTACAGCCCGCGGGGGGCGCTGCCGCCGCAGTGCCGGCGGTAAGCGCGGCCGCGCCCGCGCAGGCGTCCGAGGCGGCGGGTACGCCGGTGACGGCGTCGCTTGTGGGGGTGTTCTACGCCGCCCCCGCGCCGGGTGAAAAGCCGTTTGTTCAGGTCGGGGACAAAGTGAAGAAGGGCGACACGCTTTGCATTATTGAGGCGATGAAGCTTATGAACGAGATACCCGCCGACCGCGACGGCGAAATCCTTGAAGTATGCGTGTCGGACGCCCAGGTCGTCGAGTACGGGCAAGTCTTATTCAGGGTGGGATAGCGCGTATGGTTATGATGGGCAAAAAGGAACTGGAGGAAATACTTCCGCACCGCGCGCCGATGCTTCTTGTGGAAGAGGCCTATATCGACGAAGACAGGCGCGCGCACGGCTTTTACACCGTGCGCGGGGACGAGTGGTTTCTGAAGGGGCATTTCCCGGGAAACCCCATCGTTCCGGGCGTAATCCTTTGCGAGATGATGGCTCAAAGCAGCTCTATCACCATTAAGGACGAGGTGCAGGGCAAACTTCCGCTGTTTACCGGCATTGAGAAGGCGCGCTTTAAGCGTCAGGTCGCGCCCGGCGACAAACTTGAGTTTGTCTGCGAGCTTACGGGCGGCAAGGGACCCTTCAGGTTTGCCGAGGGTACGGGATTTGTTGATGGCAAGGTGTTTCTGAAGGCGTCGATGTCCTTCGCGCTGGTAGAAAAGGAAACCCAGGAAGCGGGTAATATATGTTCAGCAAAATACTGATAGCCAACAGGGGCGAGATTGCGGTAAGGGTTATACGCGCGTGCAAGGAGATGGGCATCGCCACGGTGGCCGTGTATTCCACGGCGGACGCGGACGCCCTTCACGTCCATTTCGCGGACGAGGCGTACTGCGTCGGCCCCGCCCCCGCAAGGCAGAGCTATTTGAATATGGGCGCGATTCTGTCCGCGGCGACGGTAAGCGGCGCGCAGGCCGTACACCCCGGCTATGGGCTTTTAAGCGAAAACGCGCGCTTCGCCGCGCTTTGCCAACAGTGCGGCATCGCCTTTATCGGCCCCTCGCCCGAGATTCTTCGCAAAATGGGCGACAAGGACGAGGCGCGGCGTACCATGAAGGCGGCGGGCGTCCCCCTTATCCCCGGTACGGACGTGCTTGCAACGGCGCAAGACGCGCAAAACGCGGCGCGGGATATCGGTTTCCCGCTTCTTATCAAGGCGCGCGCCGGGGGCGGCGGGCGCGGGATACGCCGTGTGGACGCGCCGGACGGCGTGGAAAAGGCGTTTTTGACCGCTTCGGCGGAGGCGCAGGCCGCCTTCGGCGACGGCAGCGTGTATATTGAAAAGCTGCTTCAGCGCGTCAAGCATATCGAAACCCAGATTCTGGCCGACTCCCACGGCAATGTTGTCATACTTGGCGAGCGCGACTGCTCGGTGCAGCGCAATAACCAGAAGCTTATCGAGGAAAGCCCGTCGGTCTGCGTAAACGAGAGTACGCGCGCCGCGCTTTTCGACGTTTCGCGCCGCGCGGCGCAGGCCGTGGGGTATCAGGGCGCGGGGACCGTTGAATTCCTTCTTGACGGCGACGGAAACTTTTACTTTATGGAGATGAACACCCGCCTTCAGGTCGAGCATCCGGTGACGGAGATGGTAAGCGGGGTAGATATAGTCAAGTGGCAGATACGCGTGGCGGCGGGGCTTCCCCTTGATTTCGGGCAGGACGACATCGCGCTTTCCGGCCACTCTATCGAGTGCCGCATAAACGCCGAGGATCCCGCAAACGGATTTAAGCCCTGCGGCGGGACTATAACGACGCTTCATGTACCCGGCGGGCCGTGGGTGCGTTTTGACACGGCGGCGTATCAGGACTACACCGTGCCGCCCTTCTACGATTCCCTTGTCGGCAAGCTTGTGGTTCACGCCAAGACGCGCGGGGAATGTATCCGCAAGATGAAGGCCGCGCTTTGCGAACTTGTTATAGAGGGCATCGAGCATACGGCGTCCCTTCAGTACGAGCTTCTGGACAGAAAAGAGTTCACGGACGGAAGCTATACGACGAAGTTTCTTGAGGAGCGGGTGAAATGATAAAACGGGGTCTGTTCCGCAAACCGAACCTTGCCCTTGAATCCGCGCCGACTGCCGCGCCCGCGGCGGACGTGCCGGAGCGTCTTCTTACCGCCTGCCCCGCCTGCAAGGCGGCGCATTTTTCCGAGGACTTGGAAAGCAATTTGAATGTCTGCCCCGCGTGCGGGCATCACCTTCGGATTTCCGGGCGCAGGCGTATCGGTATTCTGTGCGACGAGGGTACGTTTGAAGAGCATGACGGCGGGCTTAGTTCGCAGAACTTAATCGACTTCCCGGAATACGAGCGCAAGCTTGCAAGCGCAAGGCGCGCAAGCGGCGAAAGAGAGGCCGTCATTTGCGGCGTGGGGCGCGTGGGCGGCTTTGAAACGGCGGTATTCGCGATGGAGCCGGGCTTTATGATGGGTTCTATGGGCAGCGTTGTCGGCGAGAAGATAACGCGCCTTTTTGAAACGGCCGCGAAGCGGCGTCTTCCGGTAATCGGCTGCACCGTGTCCGGCGGGGCGCGTATGCAAGAGGGGATGCTTTCCCTTATCCAGATGGCGAAGGTAAGCGGGGCGGTGCGCCGCCACGGCGATCTGGGGCTTTTATATATCGCGCTTCTCACCGACCCCACCACCGGCGGGGTTACGGCAAGCTTCGCGATGGAGGGGGACATCATTCTGGCCGAACCCAAGGCGCTTATCGGCTTTGCCGGGCCGCGCGTTATCGAGCAGACCACCCGCACAAAACTCCCCGCCGGATTCCAGCGCGCGGAGTTTATGCTTAGCAAGGGCTTTATTGACGCGATTGTCGAGCGTACGGCGCAGAAAGAGTATCTGCAAAGGCTTCTGCGCCTGCACTCGTTCGCGCGCGCGGAGGGGGGCGGCGGGCAATGACGGCGTTTGAACGTGTAAAAGCGGCCCGCGCCAAGGGCCGCCCGACGGCGCTTGCCTATATCGAAAAGCTTACAACCTCTTTCACCGAGTTCCACGGCGACAGGCGAAGCGGCGACGACCCGGCGGTTGTCGCGGGCGTGGCGGAAATCGGCGGGCTTCCCGTAACGGTTATCGCGATTGAGAAGGGCGCGGACACGGCGGGGCGGCTTAAACGCAATTTCGGCGCGGCGCACCCCGAGGGATACCGCAAAGCCCTTCGCCAGATGAAGCTTGCCGAAAAATTCGGCAGACCCGTGCTGTGCCTTATAGACACAAGCGGCGCGTACTGCGGCATCAACGCGGAAGAGCGCGGCCAGGGACAGGCCATTGCCGAGAACCTTATGGAGATGATGGTTCTTCACGTACCCGTTCTAAGCGTCATAATCGGCGAGGGCGGCTCGGGCGGCGCGCTTGCGCTTGCGGTTGCGGACGAGGTTTGGATGATGGAAAACGCCGTCTACTCGGTTATAAGCCCGGAGGGCTGCGCCAGTATCCTGTGGAAGGACTCTTCCCGCACGGAAGAGGCAAGCGAGCGCCTTAAACTTACCGCCGAGGATCTGCGCGCTCTTGGCATAATCGAGCGCATTATCGGCGAGCAGGGCGGCGTGGAAAACGCCTTTGCGCTTCTAAGCCTTCGTATAAGGGATTTCTTCGGTGAAAAGCTTGAAATCCCGACCGAGCGCCTTTTGGACGAGCGGTACGAGAAGTACAGAAAAATCGGGCGAGTATAAATGGAGTATTTGATATCCCTTATCGTCTTTGCTCTTGGCGTTGTTTTCTGGGTGGGCTGGAGAACGGCGCACTTGAAAGAGCCGTTCGGTCTGCCGGACGGCTTTGGGTATTTTTGCGCCAATATGGCGGTATATATCCTTACCGCGCCGTATCTTCAAAGCGCCTTAGGGATGTGGGGGCTTTTGTGTACGGAGATAATCCTTCTTCTGCCCGCGCTTTTTATGCCGCGCCTTGCCCGTGTGAAGGCGCGGGAGTTTTTCTGTCTTAATGTCCCCTCGATACGGCATGTCGTCGGCGGCATCGTCTTATGGTACGGCGCTTTGTATGTCCAGTCGGTCGGGACGCAGCTTATTTTCACGTTATTCCCGGGCGCGCGGGATTCCTACGTCAATGTGTCAAGCTTTATCGCCTCCGGCGGCCTTACCGCGGCGATAGTCGCCGGGGTGCTTGCCCCCGCCGTATGCGAGGAGTTTATGCACCGGGGCGTTATACTCGCCTCTATGCGCGGGAAATACAACGACGCGTTTATCACGGTGGCGGGCGGGTTCTTCTTCGGGCTTTTCCATCTGGACGCCCCGCGTTTCCTCGGCACGGCGGCAATGGGCATGGCGCTTACATACGCGGGGCTGCGTTCGCGCTCGCTTCTGCTTCCGATGCTTCTGCATTTTATCAATAACCTTTACAGCCTTGCGGGTACAATACTGGCAGAACCCGCCGCCGACACCGCCCCGGCGGAAATCCGGGCTATAGATTTCCTTATGGGCCAGGCGTTTTACTGCGTTTTCGGGATATGCCTTTTAAGCGTCGGATACGCCCTTCTTCGCGGCGAGCGCCGAACCGGGCGCAAAAACCCCATACTGCTTATTTCCGCGTGCATGGCAATCGTCCTTGCGGCGCAGGCTGTTGTAAGCTTCTTTGTGATGACGGCATAAAGACATGCGCTGTGTAAGATAGCGCATGTGTTGCATATGTCACACGTTTTTGCTATACTGTTACAAGAGAACGTTGAAGGGAGTTTTTACTATGGCCAGAACGGCGGTCATCAACGTCCGTACCGAACCGGAACTTAAAGCACAGGCGGAAGAAATCTACAGGGGTCTTGGAGTTTCCCTCTCCGATGCGATTAATATGTTCATCTGCAAGTCGATTGATTTTCGCGGGCTTCCGTTTGAGTTGCGGCACGAGATTCCTAATGCTGAAACAATCGCCGCGATGAAGGAGGCAGAGGACATTGCTAAAGGGGCTATACAATCAAAGTCTTACGCCTCTTTTACAGAGATGCTTAATGATGCCTTGTCCGACGACACAGAGGTATAGCGTGTGCTTGACTTAAAACAGACATCACATTTCAAGAAAGACCTGCGCAGAATGGTCAAACGCGGCGCGGATATGTCACTGCTTGATGATGTCATTCTGATGCTCAGGGAACGCAAAACACTTCCAAAGCGGTATGAAGACCACCCCTTATCCGGCAATTGGTCAGGTTATCGCGACTGCCACATCCAACCAGATTGGCTTCTAATCTATCGCGTCGATGATGAAACGTTAATTTTGACCGCAACCCGCACCGGAAGTCACTGTGACTTATTCTGATTTGGCTTAAAAATCGCGCCGAAGCAACGAAGAACGGCATGGCTTTGAGCCATGCCGTTCGCTTACATCTTACATGCGGAACTTTTTCTTCTTCGCGCGGGCCGCCTCGCTTTTTTTGCGGCGCTTTACGCTTGGACTTTCGTAATGTTCGTGCTTGCGTAATTCGGAGTGGATTCCCGCTTTCGCGCAGTTGCGCTTAAAGCGCTTCAACGCGCTGTCCAAGGATTCATTTTCCTTAAGACGTACTTCAGACACGTTCAACCCTCCCCTCGATTCCTACGCTGCTGTGATATTATACTCTGTTTCCCCGCGCGTGTCAAGCGGCAAAAGCAGTTAGTCACAACAAGCCATTAATCCATTGCCAAATCCGGGGGAAGAGGGCGTGTTCGTTTACCGTCATCGGCGCGGTGCCGGGAAAAAGCGTGACCATGCGCCACACATATAAAGCGAGATAAAGCGCAAGCGCCGCAAAGAGGATCGGGGTGCGCCACCGGGCGCTTTTCCCGGGAAAAGGCACGAAGACGGTTACGGCAATCACCGGCAGTAAAAGCACAAGCGGATGCCAATGCAGCGCGCCGTGCAAATCCCCACGCAGCAGACTGACGACCGCCCGCGTCGAGCCGCAGGCCGGACACGGGATACCAAACGTGGCGTAAAGCGGACACGCGGTTCCGGTGAAACCCCACGCGAGCGCACAGGCCGCGCAGATCAGCGCGGCGGGAACGCCGAAGCGTCTTAAATACCGCAATGCGGCGGAAGCCTAGCCGCGATTGACGCCGCCGGAACGAATCTGCCAGACTTTGTTAAGCTCATCCTGCGACTGGTACATAAATACAAGATAGCCGATGCCGACAAGGTAAAGGACAAGCCAAAGGACGAACTTGCTTTCATAGCGGGTTCCTTCCCTCTGTCCGATCTCTATAAAGGTCTGGTCAATCTTATGCACGAAGACCAGCGGCAGGAACGGAATAAAATGCGAAAGAATAAACAGGATCGGGTTTACGCGTTCCTGTCCGGTAATGCCGTTGATGTCTGTCGCGCAGGTATAATACCAGAACAGGCCGTAGATTCCGCAGGTAACAATGCTTAGAAGAAGTACGTTAAGGGGTACGCGGGTTTTGCCGATGTACATACGATCACTCCCAGTAAATTTTGATACCGCCATTATAATACAGCGTTCATAATTTGGCAACATTTATTTTATTTCGTGGGGCTTTCTGCCAAGAATAAAAACCCTGCCCCGTAATTCCGGGCGTTCCGACACGTCCAAGTCCGTAAACCCGGCGGCGCGCATCGCGCCGCCGATATATTCGGTCGTGTAGGCGCGCTGGGTGTGCCGCTCTTCAAAGCGCCGCCACAGGCCGCCCTCGCGCTCGAACAGCGTTACGTCATGACGGATAAGCGTCCCGTCGCGTTCAGACTCCCACACACAGAACGCGTTTTCCGCGCGGGAGACAAAGCTTTGCCCGTCCATGCCCGCGAAGCACTCTGGCGTCTTCACGTCGAAGAGGAAGACGCCGCCCGGGTCAAGGAAAAGGTGAATGCGCGCAAGCGCCCGCGCGAAAGAGTCCGTGCTTGTGATATAGTTCATCGCGTCAAGTCCGCACACTGCGGCCGCGACCGTCCCGTAAAGGTCAAGCGCCTCCAGCCGCTGGTTAAGGAAAAGCGGCGCGGCGCTTTTTTGCCGCGCCTCGGCAAGCATGGCTTCCGAGGCGTCCACGGCTATTACCTCTAAGCCGCGCTGCGCAAGAAGGCGGGAAAGGCTTCCCGTGCCGCAGGCCGCGTCAAGCACTATGTCGCCCTTCCGCGTGTGCGGCACAAGCATCTCCGCCCATACCGTATAATCCACATGGCTCATAAGCGCGTCGTAATGCCTTGCAAGCGCACCGTATGCCGTCATTTGTAAAGTCTCTCCTCTCTGCCGCATAGTTATTAACGGGGGGTGACACGGAATGGAACTTTTAATCAAGCCGAAAAACGACTGCCGGGAATTCCTGCACGAGGGAATACCCGTAATGTGCGCGGATCTCACTGTTCCCGTTATCTCCGGCATCCCCCCTAAAGCGGCAAGGCGGCTTAACGGATACTATGAGTTTATGCTGCGCCGGAATCTTAAATACGCCGAGAATATTCTGTATCCCGCCGCGCGGGACGCCTTCTCGGAAGCCCTTGAGCGCGGGCGGCTTCTGCCGCCGCACAGACTTACGCTTAGGTATACCGTCGAGCGCGCGCAGTGGGACGGCAAGGACGGCGCGGTAAGCATCAGCTGCGAGCTTGCAAAACGCGCGGGAGACGCCCGTACGTCGCTTACCTATAACGACAGTTTCTCCGCGAAGGACGGACTGCCGCTTCTAAAACCCCGCAAGCGAAAGAAAACGCGATAGCCTGTCATTTTCTTCGGTTGGGACGAATACTTTTGTACCAATGAAGGAGGGAATCGCTATGTTCATTGTTACGGCAAAGCTTACGAAAAAACGGCTTGTGGGGGCGATAGTCGTCGCGGGCGCGATACTCATCGCGGTGATTGTCCTTATCGCGTCCAATAACCGGGCGGACGCGGCGAACGTCGGCGCGGTTAAAAACATCAAGACAAACGACGACCGCGTGGCATACCTGATGTCGCTTGGCTGGGATGTGTCGGGCGAACCGGTGGACACGCAGGAGGTGCTTATCCCCGGTCAGTGGGACGAGGTGCTTGAGAATTACGAAACCCTGCAGTCGGATCAGGGCATGAGCCTTGAGAAGTACAAAAACAAGCGCGTGACCAGATACACATATCAGGTGCTTAACCACCCAAGCGGTGAGAGTCAAGTCTACGCGTGCCTGCTCGTCTACAAAAACCGCGTTATTGCCGGCGACATACAGTCATACGCGCTTGACGGGTTTATGGAGAGTTTGGAACGCCGATAGGCGTTCCAAACTTTCACATCATCTCTTCTCTTTGAATATACTGTAAGAGAAGGTGGTGCGTGAAATGAAAGAGGGCATGGAAGACGTCGCGAAAAACATTCTTGGCGAGGAAAGGGCGCGCAAGGTGGATTTGAAAGCCGTGGCCGCGCTTATGGACAGTCCCGAGGGCAAGACGCTTCTTAAACAGCTTTCCGGTTCCGGCGGCGACGCGCTTAAAAAGGCGGCCGCGTGCGCGGTCGAGGGCGACACGGGCGCGGCCACGCGCATGATGGCAAGCCTTCTTACCTCGAAGGAAGGCCAGGCGCTTGTTAAGCAAGTTACCGCGGTGGGCAAGAAAACGGGCAATTAGAGAGTCTGAACTGGGGGCGTGTTGTCACCTTGGACGGGATGGAAGAAAAGCTTCAAAAAATTCTGAACGACCCGGATGCTCTCGGGGCCGTGATGAGTATGGCCAAATCCCTTTCCTCCGGCACGTCCGAAAGCGAAGAGACGCCGGAAACGTCAAAGACCGAAGACGGCGGCGCGGGTTCGGACGGCCTTTTCGGTCTTTTGGAGGGCGTCGACCCGGAAATGCTTTCAAAGCTTATGGGCCTTTTCGGCGAGTATACGCGCAAGGACGACCGCCGCACGGAGCTTCTTATCGCGCTGAAACCCTATTTGCGCGGCGAACGCGCCGCGAAACTGGACCGCGCCGGACAAATCGTGCGTCTGGCACGAACCGCCAACAAGGCGTTTGACATGTTTAATGGCTGAAAGGTGGGGTATGATTGTACAACAGGTACCAGCCGTTTGAATCCTATGACCACCCAAGGCAGGATAACAGGCGCGACGAGCGCGAAGAACGCGCTATACGCGGGCGCGAACGCGCGCCCCAGCAGCGCGAGCGGCAGGGGCGCGGGCTTTTGGGCGGGCTTTTCCGCGGCCTTAAAAAGGAATGGGACAGCGGCGACATTATACTTCTGCTTATTATACTCCTACTGTCCTCTGAAAGCGACGACATGGAGCTTTTGCTGATTCTCGCGCTTGTGTTTCTTATGAACTAGGTATCTCCGCCCGCACGGTTATTCACCGCCCTATGGGCGTAAAATATTCGTCGCCGGGGTCGCCAAGGGTATATTCCGTCATGTCCATTTGGATTGCTATGTCGCGCTCTCCGTCCGGATTTCTGAAAATTGCCTGCTGCAAAAGCCCGGTGTCGGCGTTTACAAAATACTCGCCGATATACGGGCTTTCAAAGGTGCGCACAGTCAAAAAACGCCCGCTTTCGCCGTTTTGATATCCGATTTCCGTTATCGCGCCGTCGGGAAGCGAAACAAGGTCTTCATAGGTGGGCGCGCCGCAAAGGTCGTCAAGGCTGAACGCGCCGCGCATTATCGGCGTGCTTTCAACCTCGCCCATTGAAAGCGCGAACCTCTCGCCGTCGCAGCGGATAATATAGTCCGTCGATCCGGACGTATTCTGATGCCCGATGTGGATTTCCGGGCCGCGCACCGCAAGGATAAATATCTCGGAAGTCTCGCCCCCCGGCCAATAGGTGCGCGTCTGAATTTTACAGTAATAGTCCGCCGGACGGCGCAGTGTGGCGATGACCCGGCGCGCGGTGGATACGTCAAGCTCAAGCGGCACTTGGGGGTCGGCGCTTATAAGCGGGCCGGGGCGGGCGCTGCCAATCGGCGCGCCGGACTCCACGGTTCTCGGCGGCAGTTCTATGGACGCGCGCCCGGGTGAAAGCCACCCCGACAGAAGGAAGCTTGAAAGCAGCGCCACCGTCAGCAAAAGCGCGATAGTCACCGATAGAAGCGTAAGCCTTCTGCGGTTCATGCCTGCACCTCAAACTCATCAAGGGGGGCGGCGAGGCGGCCGAAATGCCACTGTAAAAAGCTTATGATGCGCCGCGAGGCATGGCCGTCGCCGTACGGATTGACGGCAGAGGCCATCTTGTTATAAAGTCCCGCGTCCTCGATAAGCGCGCAGGCAAGCTTGGTAATACGTTCACGCTCGATGCCTGCCAGAATCGCAGTGCCCGCCTCTATCGCCTCCGGGCGTTCGGTTTCGCGCCGAAGGACAAGCACGGGCTTGCCAAGCGCGGGCGCCTCTTCCTGAAGGCCGCCCGAGTCCGTCATAACAAAGGTGCATTTCGCCATAAGCCGGTGCATCTGAAGCACGTCAAGGGGTCCGACAAGATAGATATTGGGCTTCCCCCGTACAAGCGGATATATCGTGCCGCGCACGACGGGGCTTGGATGCTCGGGCCAGATAACGCGCAAATCGGGGAATTTCTGCGTTAAATCCAGAATCGCGCGGCAGATGTTTTCAAGCGGTATGCCGTAGTTTTCCCTGCGGTGCGCGGTTACAAGCACAATCGGGCCGTCCCGCCCGACAATCTCCTGAAGCGTGGGCGAGGAGAAGTCATAGTCCCCGGCGACGGTCTGGCTTATCGCGTCTATAACGGTGTTCCCGGTGACATAAAGGTGCCGCGCAACGCCCTCTTTTTCCAGGTTGCGCTTGTTTTGAACGGTGGGGCAGAAGTGGAACATGGCAAGCCGGCTTACAACCGTGCGGTTCATCTCTTCCGGATAGGGCGAATAGCGGTCATAGGTGCGAAGCCCCGCCTCTACATGCCCTACCGGGATTTTCTGATAAAACGCCGCCAGCGCGGCGGCCAGCGTGGTGCTTGTGTCGCCGTGGCACAGCAGTACGTCCGGCTTCTCTTCGCGCAGAATCGGTTCAAGCCCGGTAAGCGCGTTTACTGTTATATCGGTAAGGGTTTGGTTATGCCCCATTATGTTAAGGTCATAGTCGGGTTTTATCCCGAAGTGCGCAAGCATCGGCGGAAGCAGGTCGCGCTGCTGCCCGGTGACGCAGCAAACGGACGCAATGCCCCCGGTTTCCGAAAGCGCCCGGCAGACCGGGGCCATTTTTATCGCCTCCGGCCGCGTGCCGAACACGGATAAGACCTTAATATTCGCCATCTCTTCCCCCCGCCGCGCTTGGATTTTGGATGCTTTCGCCCGGCGCGGCAACCTTATCGGGCGTCACGGCGGAAACAGCCGCCGGAATCTCCGCCGCGCCGTCCGCGCTTTGGTCATGCGGAGGAGTGCTGCCGCCGTTAGCGCGCCGCCCTTCCTTTATTCTGTAGTGAAGCGCCAGATACCCGCCCAGACAGGCGCCCGCCATGACAAGAAGCACCAGTATCGCGTTAAGCTCGCCCGCGGTGGTAAGTACAACCGCCGTTATCCCAAGGGCGGCGGAAATCCCGTACAGAAGGGCCACGGCCTGCTTTTGGGAAAAGCCCATATCAATAAGCTTGTGGTGGATATGCCCGCGGTCGGCGTGGGCCGGATTCCCGCCCCGGCGAAGGCGGCGGAAAACCGACGAGGCGGTGTCGAAAATGGGGATGCCAAGAATAAGGAACGGCACCGCGAACGAAATCGTGGCATAGACCTTGAACGTACCCTGAATGGCGGTCGTAGCGAGGATAAAGCCCAAAAAAGTCGCGCCCGTATCGCCCATAAAAAGCCGCGCCGGGTGCTTGTTGTAGGGAAGGAAGCCAAGGCATCCGCCGCTTAGCGCCGCCATGACAACGGCGACCTCGGGTTTTTGAAGCGCCATCGCGATAACAAGAAGCGACACCGAGCCGATCATAGAAACGCCGCACGCAAGGCCGTCCAGGCCGTCGATAAGGTTTACGGCGTTTGTAAGCGCGATAATCCAGATAACCGTCGCCGGGATTGACATCCAGCCAAGGGCGATAAGCTTTTCTCCGAACGGGAACGGATTTGAAAACACCTCGATGGTAAGGCCGTTAAGCGCCACCGTAAGCGCGGCGGCAAACTGAAACACAAGCTTTATGCCGTAGTGAACGCGCAGCACGTCGTCGATGCAGCCAAGCGCAACGATTATCACCGCGCCGATAAGGACGCCGAGAGCCGGTCTGTCAATCCTCGCGAAAAGGAGCGTAGAAATGATAAAGCCGATGAAAATCGCAAGCCCCCCAAGGCGCGGGGTCGGCTTTTTATGGATGCGCCGCTCGTCCTGCGGCACGTCGATGGCCCCGATAAGGTGGGCGAAACGGCGGACAAGCGGCGTAACGGCACACGCGGCCACGGCCGCCACGGCGCAGGCCAGAAGCACATGCGGCACATAGCCCGCGTCGAACCAGCTAAACATGCGCGCTCTCCGCAAGGCCGACCGCGCGGCGCACGCGCGTTAAGGTTTTCTCGGCGACAGCCTTGGCGCGAAGCGCGCCCTCGCGCATAAGGGCGTCAAGCTGGGAACCGTCGCTTAGATACACGTCGACGTCGCGGCGTATCGGGTCAAGAACGGCGTTGACGGCTTCGCCCACGGCGGGCTTGAAAACGCCGTAGCCCTTCCCCTCGAACTCTTTCTCCACGTCTTGCGTCGTTTTTCCGGTACAAAGGGCGTAGATGCCGATAAGGTTTGAAACGCCGGGCTTCCCCACGGGGTCGAAGCGCACTTCCGCGCCGCTGTCGGTCACGGCGCGCTTGCATTTCTTCATAATCTCGTCCGGGGAGTCCGCAAGCGAGAGGTACGCGCCCGGCAGGGGGTCGGATTTGTCCATCTTGCGCGACGGGTCAAGCAGACTAAGCACCTTGCCGCCGATTTTCGGAATCATGGGCTGCGGTATTATAAATATGCCGCCGTAGACGGAATTAAAACGCTCGGCTATATCACGGGCGATTTCGACATGCTGCTTCTGATCCTGACCCACGGGGACGGCGTCGGAGTCGTACAAAAGGATGTCCGCCGCCATAAGCACCGGATAATCAAACAGACCGGCGTTTATATTTTCGGGCTGTTTCTGGCTTTTGTCCTTGAACTGCGTCATACGGCTTAGTTCGCCGAACATGGTATAGCAGTTCAGTATCCACGTAAGCTCGCAGTGCTGGGGTACATGGCTTTGCACAAAGACCGCGCTTTTCTTCGCGTCGATTCCTGCGGCAAGCAGAAGCGCGTACAGATAGCGCGTGCGGCTTCGCAGCACGTCCGGGTCAAAGCGCTGGGTAAGCGCGTGGAGATCTACCACGCTGTAGACGCAGTCGTATTCGTCCTGCATGGCCTTCCAGCTTCGCAAAGCGCCGAAATAGTTGCCAAGCGTCGGTATGCCGGACGGCTGTATGCCGCTGAAAACGCGTTTCGTCATTGTCTTTCCCCCAAACACTCTTTAAGCGTCTCTCCGATTCTGGCGCACCCGGCGTCTATCTGCCGCGCGGAGGGCAAGGAGAAGTTAAGGCGTATGGCGGGGCTTCCCGCCCCCTCGTCAACAAGGAAGCTTGCGCCGGGGACGGCGGCCACGCCCTTTCCCCCCATGCGGCGGCAGAACTCCGCGCCGTCAAGCCCGCCCGGAAGTACGCACCACAGGAAAAGCCCGCCCTGCGGCGCGGTGAAGTCAAGCATTGGCGCGTGTTCGCGAAGGGCGCTTGTCATACGCTCAAGCTTCTCTTTGTAAAGCGCGCGGCTTTGCGCGATATGCGCGTCCAAGTCCCGCGTTTCCAGATACTCGCATACAAGCATCTGGAAGAACAAATTCGAGTGTACGTCCGACACCTGCTTTGCCACGGTAAGCTTGGCGATAACGGCCTTCGGCGCGCAGACAAAGCCAAGGCGTATTCCCGGCGCGATGATTTTTGAATAGCTTCCGCAGTAAATAACGCGCCCCGCCGCGTCAAGCGACTTTATGGGCGGCACGTACTGCCCGTCATACCTAAGCTCGAAATAGGGGTTGTCCTCCAGTATCATAACGCCGTGCTTTTCGGCAAGGGCAAGCATACGGCGGCGGCTTTCAAGCGGCATTGTCACGCCCGAGGGGTTTTGGAAGGTGGGTATTGTGTAAATCAGTTTCACGCGCGGCGTTTCGGCAAGTATCCTCTCAAGCGCGCCCATGTCCATGCCCTGCGGCCCGCAGGGTACGGCCATAAGCCGGACGCCGTACGAGCGAAGCGCGTTAAGCGCGCCGATAAAGCTTGGCTCTTCGCACAGGATAACGTCGCCCTCGTTGGCGAAGCATTTGGCGGAAAGCTCGATGCCCTGTTGCCCGCCGCTTACTATAATAAGGTCGTCGAAATCACGCCCGACGGAAAACTTCTCTCTAAGCCGCTCGGCGGTCACGCGGCGCAGCGGGTCATACCCCTCCGAAACGCCGTACTGAAGCGCGTCGGCAAAGCGCTTTTCAAAGATTTCCGCCGCGATTTCCGCCATATCCTTTGCCGGAAACGTCTCCGGCGAGGGGTTTCCCGCCGCCAGCGAGATAACGCCGGGGTTTGAGGTGACTTTAAGTATCTCGCGTATAGCCGAGGGCTGAAGCGCGGATATCCGCGAGGAAAACGCGTATTCCATAAACAAAACTGTCCTTTCGGGCCGTTCGCAAACGCGAAATGATATATCTTGGCAAGATATTGACCGAGCGCACGGTTATTGTAACATAATGTCCAAATAAAAGCAATATGTCAACCGTGAAGCGCGGGTCACGGCAGGCGCCGGCAGCGTTGCGTTTCCGCGCGTCTTTTTTTATATTATGGGCAAAACGAAAAGGCGCGTCCACACCACGAAAGAGAGAACCCTGTCCCTTGCGCTGGCGCTTGCATTCGTCCCGCTTACGCTCGCACGGGACAAGTCACCAATAGTATTCCAAAAAACGCGACTCCACGGAGAAATCAATCGGGATTTCATTAAACTGCCCCCCGGAGTCTAAAAAACCGCAGGTGACAGCGTCTTTATACACAAGAACGCCATAAAGGCTGTTAAGATCCCACACATACCCGTAGACGTTTTCCATAATCAATGCCGGGCCGCCGGGGTTTTGGAAGTAAATATCAATGGTTTCGCCCTTTGTCGCGGCGGCATAATAGGAAAACGAAACGTCAACGTCATCATACTGCCCGCCAAGCGTCTCTGCGGTCTGCTGAGTATACTTCAACATATCCTCCGCGGCGGCGGGAAGCTCATAGCTGCTCTCCAAATAAATAAGCGTGTTCCCGCTGTCGGCGGTGAAAAACTGCGACGTCGGCGTCGGGCCGGGGGGAAGGTCATACCCGCCGTAAGCGCCGTTGACGGGCGGCGTATTCGAGGTAAGAAGCGTTTCCCCCTGATAGGAGAGGATATAATAAACCCCGTCAAGAGTACCTATGGCAAAGTCTTCATAAAGGCTTATTTCATCGTATACCGGCGCAATGGCCGCGCCGCCGCTGCGCAGATCGGCCGCGCCGAATTTCTGCGTTTCCGCGTCGGAATCCGCCACGACGGCAAAGCCGTTCCTTGTTTCCCATGTAATAATGCCGTCGCCGCCGATTTTCGCGGAATAGACGAAATCGCTTAAAACCTCTCCGTATAGCGACATAATGGCCGCCTTGCCCGTATCTCCGTAAATCGCGTACCCGCAGAGAATACATTTCTCCGCGTCATATAGGGGATAGTACGTATCCGCGTCCGGCTTTAAAAGCCCGCCGCTTCTATGGTCATAAAAAGCAAGCGGCCCGTATATCCCGTACCCGTCCGTCCCCATCGGGGACACAAGCGGCGTAAGAGTTCCGGGCCAGTTCGGTTCCACGGGCGCAAGTCCGACGTCTAACCGTTCGGGCGAAGACGGCGGTACATCTGTCGCGGCGCCGGACGAGGGGTTTTGCGGCGCGCTTGGCAAGGGATTCGGGCTAAATAACGGATCTGGCGAATCCGTCGGCGGGACGGTTGGCTGCGCCGACGGCGATGGCACGGGGCTTCCCGCCCCGCCCGCGCAAGAGCCTAATAAAAGCACCGCAAGACCGCATATAAAGGCGCGCCTTATCATCATGCTTCATGCCTCCATTCCTTTTCCGAGAAGCGCGTGTACTGACCCTGCCACTCAAGGCGGATACTTCCGGTGCTGCCGTGGCGGTTCTTCGCAACGGCAAGCTCGACCTCGTTTTCGTCAAGGGTGTCGGCTGTCTCTTTGCTTCCGCGCTGTAAAAACAGTATCACGTCCGCGTCCTGCTCGATCGAGCCGGACTCGCGAAGGTCGCTCATGCGGGCGCTTCTGCCCTGTTTCTCGCTTTCGCGCGAAAGCTGCGCGCAGCAAAGCACGGGGACGTTAAGCTCTTTTGCCATCACCTTGACCGAGCGCGATATGTCCCCGACCTCGGCGGTGCGGTTGTCATAGCGCTTTCCCGGCGTGCCGTGCATAAGCTGCAGATAGTCTATTACTATCATGCCAAGGTTTTTCACCCTTCGACAGGTGGCCTTCATGTCGGGTACGCTTATGCCGGCGTTGTCGTTGAACTGTATCGGAAGACGCGCCAGAGTCGAGGCCGCCGAGCCAAGCCTCTCCCACTCTTTGTCGGTGAGAGAACCCTTCAAAAGCGAATTCGAGCTGACCCCCGCCTCGCTTGACAGCATACGCGAGGCAAGCTGTTCCCGGCTCATTTCAAGGGAGAAGAACACGACCGTCTTGCCCGTGAACCGCGCGGCGTGCGCGGCGATGTTAAGCGCAAGGCTTGTCTTGCCCACGCCCGGGCGCGACGCGATAAGTATAAAGTTCGAGTCGATAAGCCCGCCTATCATATCGTCCAAATCCGCAATGCCGCTTGGAAGGCCGGGCAGGCGTCCGCCGCTTTCGGCAAGCGCGCGCACATGGCTTAAAACCCGCGTAAGCACCTCGGGAATCGGCTGCAGCGCCTTGGACAGTCTGTCGCCGCGTATCGAAAAGAACTTTGCCTCGGCGGCCTCGATCACCTTTTCCGCCTCGGACTCCGGCTCGGACGCCATCGCGGAAATTTCGCCCGCCGTATCAAGCACCTTGCGTTTAAGGCTTTGCTCGCGGACAATGGCCGCGTACTGGCGTATATGCGCCGCCGACGGCGTTTCGGTCATAAGGCGGTGAAAATAGTTGCGGCTGTCCGGCTCTTTGTACACGCCGCGGCTTTTCATGCCGTCAAGGATCGTCACCGGGTCGATTACGCCGCCCGCCGCGAACATGGCGTAAACGGTGTCAAAAATATCGCGGTGAAGCTGGATATAAAAATCCTCGCTTGTTAAAAGCTCTATAACATCCTCAAAGCAGCGGTAGTCAAGCAGCACCGAGCCGATAACGCCCTGCTCGGCCTCGACGCTGTGGGGATGATTGCGAAGTTCGTCCATATGGCGCTGCTCCTTTCGAAGATTGTCACGCGCTTAGAATGTCCGCGCTTTTTATGCTGTCACCATACACTGTGTCCGGGCAGATATCGATACATCTGGAAGTATCGCGGACACGCGAAATATCGAAAGCCAGGGTTCCGTTCATGATTGTGCATAATTCCTTAAACACGGCGATATCTTTTATTTCGTTAAAAACGCCGCCTGATTCAGCAATCCACGCGCAATCATAAAGTCTTATCTCGCCGTTGTCATAATAAAGACAGACCTTATAATCATCGGTCGGGACGACCTGAAAAAGCTTTGGCCTAAGCATAACGCCCCCCCTAACTTAGCGGCTTAATCTTTCCAAATATCTTGCTGTCCCACATTTGCAGCAGTTCTCTTCTGTGGAGTTCATACCACGCCAACACAAGCCTTGCTTGCTTTGACGGAAGCGCGCCTTTGGTAAACGCCCCTTCGTTAAGATCAAACAACGCCTCGACTCCGCCGTATTCCGCATGGAAGTGCGGCGGGCTATGCTCTCTATAATACATTGTAATCACAATGCCTTCAAAACGGGAAATTTCCGGCATAACGCCACCCCTACTCTTGAGCCACTTCCACTTTCAGCACGGCGGAAACCTCGTGACCGAGCTTGCATTTAAGCTCGTAAAGGCCGTGGTGCTTTATCGGTTCGGGCATAACAAGGCTTTTTTTGTCAAGCTCTACCCCGAACTGTTCTTTAAGCGCGCTTGCAATCTCGGCGGAGGTGACGGCGCCGAACAGCCGTCCGCCCGCCCCCGCTTTCGCCGCGACTTTTACGTTGCAGGATTTAAGGCGCTCGGCGGCCTGCTGCGCGCGCCTTATTTCGCCCGCCAGATGGTCGGCCTTGGCCTTCTCCGTCTGCTTATACTCGTTAAGCGCGCCCGACGTGGCCTCTATGGCCAGTTTGCGCGGCATAAGATAGTTGCGCGCGTAGCCGTCGGACACCGTTACAAGCTCTCCGCGCTTCCCCTGGCCGGGAACGTCCTGCTGAAGTATGACTTTCATATTCTGAGCCTCCTATTATTTGTCACCTCTAAAAACCCCCGCTCCGGCTTGCAAGGCCGCAGCATAGCAGCCTGTTCGCAAGCCTGCGCTCGTTCGGTTTGGCAATGCCAAGCCGAACACGGGTTTTTAGAGCGCCCCTATTCTTCGTAAACGGTTTCTATGACCTGCACAAGCTTTCTTACCACGTCCTCGATGCTTTCGTCCTTTATCTGCGCGCCGGCCATTGCCTGGTGGCCGCCGCCGCCAAGCTTTTCGCAGATCACCTGCACGTTGAAGTCGCCCATGCTGCGCGCGGATACAACCACCTCGTTCTTCCCGGCGGGGAAGACCACAAACGACGCCGCCACATTGTTAACGCCAAGCAGTTCGTCCGCGGCCTGCGCCGCGACGATGCGGTCTATGGGATGGTCGATTACGCTTATGGCGCAGTTTTTGCCCGCCATACGCGCGTTGCGTATAACCTCCTGCCTGCGCAGAATGCTTTCAAGGTCGCTTTGGAAGAGTTTCTTAACCGCCACGGTGTCGGCTCCGGCTCCGCGCAGGAACGCCGCCGCCTCGAAGGTGGATACGCCCGTGTGCATGGAAAAGTCCTTGGTGTCAAGCACTATGCCCGCCAGCATGACCCCGGCCTCGGCGCGCGTAAGGTCGCCCGTTTCGCATATATAGCGCATAAGCTCGGTAACAAGCTCGCTGGCGGAGGAGGCGTACGGTTCCAGAAGGTTAAGGTCGGCCTGGTCGATAAAGGTCGAGGAACGGCGGTGATGGTCTATGACCGCAACGCGGTTCGCGGCTTGGAGAAGCGGCTGGCTTTCCACAAGCTCCGGCCGACTGCAGTCCACAACGACGATAAGCGTCGAGGCGTCGGCGTGCACAAGCGCCGTCTGTCCGTCGATAAAGACGTTCGCGTACTCCGGCGTACGCTTAAGCATCGCGATAAGCTTTCCCGCGGGACTTTTGCCCTCGTCGATAACGATGTGTGCGGGGATAGAGTTCTTGCGGGCTATGCAGACGATTCCCGCCGCCGCGCCGATACAGTCCGCGTCCGCCTGGGCGTGTCCCATGACAAGAACCTTGGAAGAGCTTGACATAAGCCTTGCGAGGGTGTTTGCCATAATGCGGCTTTTCACCTTGGTGCGCTTCTCCACTTCCTTGGAGTGTCCGCCGAAGAACTCGAAGTTATAGCGGTTTTTGATAACGGCCTGGTCGCCGCCGCGCGAAAGCGCCATATCGATGGCAAGCTGGGCGAACGCGAACGTCCCGGCAAGCGTTTCCCCGTCGCGCCCGATGCCGATGGACATGGTGACGGGTATGCCGCCCGCCCCGGTTATCTCGCGTATAGCCACAAGCAAGGCAAATTTTTTCTCCTGAAGCGCGGCAAGCTCGCGTTCTTCAAAGATAAAGATGTACCTGTCGCGCTCGAATTTACGAAGCACCCCAATCGCCGGGTCGGCCCACTGCGACACCTTCTCGTCGATGGCGGCAAGGATATTGCTTCGCGCGGCGTCGGATATGTTCTTCATTATCTCGTCATAGTTGTCTATCATAAGCACAGAAACGACCGTGCGGCGCTCGGCGGCCTCGCGCTTAAGGGTGACCACCTCGGTGACGTCCTGAAAGTAAAGCGTGGCGAGAAGCCCGCGCCCGTCCCGCGCGCTGGCGCGCACAATGTTGCCCATCGCCGTGCAGACCGTGCCGCCGAACTCTATATTGCCCGAGCGCTCGTTCTTGCCTTCAAGAAGCCATTTAAGGTCAAAGCCGGGTATAACGTCGCCGATGCGCGTTTCGAAAAGATGCTCGCGGTCGCCGGTAAGGTCGTTGAAGCGCGTGTTGCACCACAGAATCTCGCCCGTCTCCACACGCACGATAACCGTGGGAAGCGGGAAATGCACCACCGAGTCCTTCGTTGCCGAGTCAAGGCTGTCGGTGATCTGGTCGATATAGCGCACCACGTTCCTGCGCCTGTGGGCGACGGCGCGGACATGGATAAGGTACACAATTATGATGGCCGCCCCCTCGCAGACGGCGGCTATAGGCTCGAAAAAGGCGGTGGCGAGGGCGAACAGCATAAGCATGACAAAAAACAGCCGGGCGCCCGGCTCGAACACGCGGCGCACACGCTTCCTCACAGGCGTTCCCCCTTCCCAGACAAACAAAGTGCTATAATGCCCGCAAGGGCATTATAGCACACAGATTGCCGGTTGTACATTGTCAAGTTGCGCATTGAGATTTTTAAGCTGTCTGTGCCG
>JAISVI010000130.1 GCA_031271665.1 Oscillospiraceae bacterium | reverse complement strand
TCTTTCATTTCGCCGTTTCTGTCAAGGTAAAGATATCCCCCCGTGCGGCTTTCCAGTCCGCGCACGCCCCATATGCTGGCAAGGCGGTACACGTCCACGGCGCGGCCCATCTGATACCAACGCGGAAAGAACGGTACGGCGGGTCTTTCGCTTTGCCCGGTAAGAAGGCTTGTGTTGGCCAGCACACAGCGGAAAAGAGCCACCATCTCGTCCGCGTCATACGCCGCGTCCTGCCCGATAAAAAGGTCAGAGCGGTTTTTATACGTGTCCCCGTAAACGGCGTCTATATGCCCGCGCAGTGCGGTTGTAAGGGTTTCGCCGTTTTTGACCTCCAGATTGTTCTGCGTGGTTATAATATTTTCACTCGCATGCTTTCTGACGGTTTGAATGCCGCCGCCGTCGGCGGTAACGGCCTGCACTGTGAAATCGTACGGCGCGTCAATATATGGCTTGTAATAGGTATCCACCTCGCGGTCTGTATCAAAGGCGGCGTCTTCGTCAAGAAGCCTGCGCACCCAGTCGGCGCGGAAAATAAACATGCGCTCGATATCGTCAAAGCCGTCGAAGTACGGCGCACAGTAGATGCCGCCGTCCCCGGATGTTAATGAAAGCCTTGCGACGTCGTTATTCTGAAGAAACGCTTTAAAATTCGGCATCAGGTCAAGATACATGCCAAAATCAATGAACGCATTCATCTCAAGCCCGCCGTTTACAATTTGTTCGGACATGCCCATTAATATGTCATTATAGTCGAAGTCCATCGCTTCAGCAACCTTAAATCCTTCACTAAAATGATTGGCATCCAACGGCCTTACGTCTCTGATCGTAAAATTAAGTCGCTTTTGAAGTTCGGCCCATATGGGCTTAAGGTCGCCGGGGAGGTAGGTTTTGCCGTTAAGAGCGACGTATTCGGCTGTAGGACGGCCGCTCCCGTCAATTTGCATATACTCCATCGCAGTTGTGCCATTATAGAATACGTTCATGTTAAGCGTAACATGTTCGCTTACGTCGTCTATGGGCGTGTCAAATCTGGGCGGGGCGCTTTGGGTCGGCGGCGAGATTCCTGGGTTTGCGCTTTGTTCCGGAAGTGCGCTTTCCTCCGGCGGTAAAGTTGCGGGAGTTACGCTTTCCTGCGGCGCAAGGGTTGCGGGATTCACTTCCGGCGCGTTTGTCGGCGCGTTTGTGGTGGGCGGCGGAGTTGTTTCTTCGCTTTGCAACTGCGGCCCGCCTTCGTTTGGTGTCAGCGTTGGGGGATTTGTGTTAAATACCGGGATTGCCTCCTCCGGGGAGGGACGGTGCAAATAGTCCGCCAAAAAGTAGCTGCCAACCCCGCTTCCCATGCCGCAAAGTATTGACACAGTCATAATAAGGGCAATAATGCCGTTGCTGAAGTGCCTGCTCTTTTTCGCCGCGCCCGACACCTTCCCCTCGGTACAATGTACCGAATAGGAAGACCTGTTGTGATCGTTACCGTCCATAAGCTGTCTCCTTTCGCTTCGCTGTTTCCACAATAATAATATGGGGGCATCCCGATGTGAGATGCCCCCCTGAATTCTATTCTTCTGTAAATGACCCTACGTTTTCAAGCGTTACAGTCTCTCCCTCGTGACCCGCAAGCGACACGTTTTTAAGCGTAACGCTTTTTACATTGCGGAAGATAAGACCTCGCTTCGAGTGTAAGTCGATTTTTGTCATCATTGCCGGATAGCCCTCTCCGGCGTTCGGGTTAACGGTGAAGCTTACGTTTTCAATGATGACCCCGCCTATCGGCTGCTCCGGCAGTCCGTCGAAATAGCCCGCCGCGTACTCGCAGTCCCGGCACTCGATGTTTTTGAAGTGAAACAGCCCAAGGCGGGGCGTACGCTCGTCAACCGGGGCGGCCTCCCTGCTCCAGACGTACTCTGTCTTTCCGTCCGGGTCGCAGTGATAGTACATATTGATAACAAGCGGCGTAAGCACATTTTTCATCTTGATGTTGTCGAAGACAACGCCGTCAATAACGCAGTTTTCGCCGCGCCCTCGCCTTGTCTTAATGCGCAGCCCGCGATCTGTGTGGTCGAAGAAGCACTGCCTCACGTCAAGGTCGCGCACGCCGCCCGCGATTTCGCTTCCAAGCACCACTCCGCCGTGGGCGTATTCCATAAGGCAGTTGCGGATAGTGTGGTTGGTGGCGGGCGTTTGGTATTTCGCGCCCATGTACACTTTCCCCGATTTAAGCGCCACCGCGTCGTCGCCGACGGAGAAACGAACCCCGATAACCTCTACCCTATCGCAGCTTTCCGGGTCGCAGCCGTCTGTATTGGGCGAGTCTTTCGGCGCCTCGACCGCGATGTTGTAGAATCCAATGTCTCGCGAAAAGAACGGGTGCAAATTCCACGAGGGGGAGTTGCGCACGGTCACGCCGTGCATATATACGCGCTCGCACTTGTTGACAAAAAGCATACGGGGGCGGAAGATTTTCATGTTCTTAACGTCCACCCACCAGTCCGAGTTCTGCGCGTCGCCGTCAAGAACGCCTTCGCCGATTATGCGTATATCGTGTTTATAGAATGCCGACAGAACGCTTTGATAACAGGACTGCGGGTTTCCCTCCCATGTGGAAACCTGTAAGACAGCGCCGTCCGGCCCGCTTGGAACCTCGCCCGGCCAGATTGGGAAATCGTTTGGGTTCGTGCTTGCGCGCACAACCGCGCCCTTCGCCAGTTCAAGCGTTATGTCGCTTCCGAAAAGAAGCGGCCCGGTTGTATAGACGCCCTCCGGCACATAGACGCGCCCGCCGGGCGGACACGCGTCAAGCGCCGTCTGGATCGCGGCAAAGTCCTTTACGTTAAGGCAGGCGGTTTCGGTCACTGTGGAAAACTCAAGGCTGAAGCCGCCAAGCGTTGTGCTTACCGTGTACTGCGCACCCGGCGCAAGGGTGAAAAGAGAGAACACGTTCGTGTTAAACTTTTTACCAAGCGGCTTGCCGTTCAGGATAACGTCAAATTCCTCCGGCGCGTAATAGGCAAGATCATTTTCAAGTTCAAAGCAAGCCGATGTCTGTGACACAAAACGCAGAGAGAAACGCATAATACTACCCCTTATGTAATTTGTTTTTTATAAATTTTGTCAGAATCCTCTTAAGGAATATAAACAGCATATCCCAGCCCATAAAAAACAGACCGTACAGAATGGGTTCAGCACCGATAAACACAGTGCTTTCTTCTAAATTACCGATTCTTACAGCCGTCACGTTTATAAGTTCATAGGTGTTTGCGATAATAAAAGAAAGCGCCACCCCATATACCAAATTAATTGGCACAGAAATAAAACGCTTTGAATACGAAAACATAAACGCACGGTAATTAACCTTATCGGACTCAAAGAATACAAGTATGCGGTTTATTATCAAGTCGTTGATAATCCCAAGCACAAGTCCAAGCGCGACAATTTGGTCAAGCACAACCAGATTGCTGTAGTCCACTGCGCGCCCGGAACCTTCCGGTATCGAACCGGAATTTAGAATAGTGAACCCGATGAAATAGAATATCGCGCCCCCAAACCACCACTTTACAAGACAGGCCTTAAGCCATACCGGCATCCTTGCGATAAAGCCGGGTTTAGGGCGGCCGTCATATTCCGGCACCGCTAATCCTCCATCTCAATTGTTTCTTCAGAGGTATATTCAACGCTTTCCTCGTCCTCAAAACTTGTGTCAATTTTCAGGATAAGTTTATGGTAAACCGGGATAAGCAAGATAACAAGCAATGTTATGCCAAGCGCGATTATGTGAACCATCGTGTTCCCCATTGATTTACCCACCTGAACATATCGGGTCACATCCACGGGATTCGGTTTAATCACGGTTTCGTAAACCATAATACGGTAGTATACTATGTCAAGGCCAAGCTGCGCAAGCAGAAGGACATACATAACAGCAGCCATAATCCACTTGCGGTTGCGGTTTTTCTTGGAGTACATATTTATAAATGAAAAAATTGTCAGGAAAGACGTAAGCGTAACGCCAAATACGCAGATTGCCACGAAGCTGTTTGGCACCTGCAAAGAGGCGTCGGAGTGCGCAGAAAGGCTGAACGTGTATATACAGCAGCAAACGACAAGCATCAGCAAGGGGATGCTCTGCGGCCTTCTTTTTAGTGACACAATCCATTTCCTAATCATGTTTTAACCCTACCTTATCGCGTTAGTGGTCATTTTGTCGAAGAAGTGCGCTTTCCCCGGCTTAATACTGACGTTCAGAATTTCGCCGCGCTTATAGTCCTGCCATCCGGAAATTTTTGC
>JAISVI010000122.1 GCA_031271665.1 Oscillospiraceae bacterium | reverse complement strand
AAAGGAGCTGTCAGCGAAGCTGACTGAGGATTTAGGCGACGGGTTTCGGGCGGCCAATCGCCGCCAACAGAAATGCGGGTGATTTTTGTGGAAATGATGGATAAACTGACGATACTGGGCGACGCGGCCAAGTTTGACGCGTCGTGCGCGTCAAGCGGTTCGGGGCGGGCGGGAAAGCCCGGTCAGCTTGGAAACGCCTTTTCCGCGGGGATATGCCACACTTGGGCGGACGACGGGCGCTGCGTCTGCCTTTTGAAGGTGCTTCAGTCGAACGTGTGCGTGTATGACTGCCAGTACTGCCAGAACCGGCGCTCGAACGACGTGCCGCGCGCGACGTTCTCGCCGGAAGAGCTTGCCGAGCTTACCGTGCAGTTTTACAGGCGCAACTATATCGAGGGGCTTTTCCTGTCCTCCGGGGTAATCAAAAGCCCCGACCATACGATGGAGCGCATGATTACGACGATGAAGCTTCTTCGCGATAAGTACGGCTTTGGCGGGTATATCCACGTTAAGACAATCCCCGGCGCGGACATGGCGCTTGTCAATCAGGCGGGGCTTCTGGCCGACCGCATAAGCGTAAACATAGAACTTCCGTCCTCCGATTCGCTCGCGCGGTTCGCGCCGGACAAGAAGCCGGAGATGATATTCAACCCCATGAAGGGCATCCGAAGCGCCCAGAGGATGTACCTGGAAGACGGGAAAAGGCACAGAAGCGCCCCCATGTTCGCCCCGGCGGGTCAGTCCACACAGATGATTGTGGGCGCGACCCATGACAGCGATTTGACGATACTGCGCCTTTCCGACGGCATGTACAGGCGTTTCGCGATGAAGCGGGTGTACTTCTCGGCCTATATCCCAATCGGGACTAATCCCGCCCTGCCGCCCCGGGACGCGCAGGTGCCGCTTCTGCGCGAACACAGGCTGTATCAGGCCGATTGGCTTATGCGCTTTTACGGCTTTGCCGTGGACGAAATACTTGAAGAGTCCGCCCCGCTGCTTGACACCGAGCTTGACCCCAAGGCCGCGTGGGCGTTGCGCCACCCGGAGTTCTTCCCCGTAGAGGCAAACCGCGCCGACCGCGAGGCGCTTCTGCGTGTTCCGGGTCTTGGCATGAAGTCGGCGGACAGGATTTTGGAAGCGCGGCGCTACGGCCCGATACGCGCGGAGAACTTGCGTAAGCTTGGCGTGGTGATGAAGCGCGCGCGGTTTTTCCTCACCGCCCAAGGCCGCTACGAGGGCGAGGGGCGGCATGACAGCCCCTTTATACGCGAAATCCTCGCAGACCGCCTTGACAACCAACTTTCCATGTTCGGAAACCCGTCAATCCCCGCGCTGCCCCCGCCCGTTCAGAGTGCGGTTTCCGTTCCGGGGAACTCTGTGCCGCTTTTAACTGTCGCGGACGCGGTATGACTACGCTTATCTACGACGGGACGTGGGAGGGGCTGCTTTGCGCCGTCTTCCATGTCTTCGCGCACAGGGAAGGCGAGTGGTCGATTCGGCGCGGGGAAGCCGAGCTGCCCGGGCTTTTCCCGGCGGAATACGCGGCGGTTGACGCGCAAAAGGCGCGGCGCGTTGAAGGCGGCATGAAAAAGCTTGGCCGTGACGTGCCGGAACAGCTTTACACCGCGTGGTTAAGCGAGTTTGAGGGCGTTGAGGACGCAATCGCGGGGTTTATGCGCGTCGGCTTTGACGAGGGTATCGACCCGAACATAAACCTGCTTCACCCGGACGTGCGCCTTGTCCGCAAAGCCTTTCAGGCGGCGGGGTGGGAGGCGCAGCGTATGCGCCAGTTCGTCCGGTTTGTAAAGGCGCCCGGCCCGGTGTTTGTCGCGGATATCGAGCCTGTTTGCAACGTGCTTACGCTTATCGCCGCCCATTTCCACGGGCGCTTCAACGACCAGCGGTTTATCATACGCGACATCCGCCGCCGCCTTGCGCTTATAAGCAGACCCGAGGGGTGGCATATAAGCGACTTAGGGCAGGAATCCCTGCCTCCCCTTCCGGAGGACGGCGCGTTCGAGCAAATGTGGCGCGGCTATTTCAAGGCGATTTCAAACCCCGCCAGAAAAAACAAGAAACTCCAGCAGAAATTCATCCCCCTTCGCTACAGGGCGCATCTTACGGAGTTTCAGGAGTAAACGACAGTCTGAAGTTATGGCCTGCCATAACTTTTGTTTTGACGCGCAAGGCTTTTATACTGCCTGTATACTGCCTGACAGAACTAATTAAACTGTATGCGTGTCCCGTTCCTTCGTTTTTCGCGATATTTAAAGTGGCAAGCCGGCGTTTTGACCGTCTTGCCTTTTGTATTTTTGCCCAAACAGTATTCTTTATATATATATCCGGCTGTACAAAATAGATATTTGTTCAGCCGGATATGTTCATGGTAGAATTGTTACAACAGTAATGGGGCGCGGATTCTAAGGGCGGCCGCTTCAGAAAGCGGCGGAAAGGACGAACGGTATGGGTATGATTTGCACACCGGAGGGTGTGAACATTCACTATGAAATCCACGGCGAGGGAGAAAAGACGATTCTGTTCGTTCACGGGTACTTCGGCAGCGGGGAGAGTTTTTCGGGCATATCGGCGGAATTGCAGAAGAAATACCGCGTTGTGGTGTTTGACCACCGCGCGCACGGCAAGTCCGACACGCCCGAGGACGGGTACACCATGACCCATCTTGCCCGCGACATGAAAACGCTTATTGACACGCTTGGCCTGGCGCCGCTTATCCCTATAAGCTACTCCATGGGTACCCATGTTTTGTGGCGTTACATCGAGATGTACGGAACGGATGACTTTGAAAAGCTTATTTTCTGCGTTATGTCACCAAAGCTTATATGCGACGAGAATTACCATCTTGGGCTTTTTGGCACCGCCGACGCCCAAACGGCGATAGACATGCTTGTAACGGCAAACCGTAGCATGGAAGAGTACGTTCTTAGGGATTTGCGCGAAGGCATGACGTCCGAGCAACAGACGGCGGTGCGCGAAACCGCGAAGATGGTGGCCGACAGCTTCAAGCACGGGCAGATACTGCGCCTTTTGATTGGCATGTTCGAGCATGATTTCTGGCCGCTTCTTGAAAAGGTTGACCGCCCCGCGCTTGTGCTTGCCGGCGAAAACGACATCTACCCCGTGGCGTGCCACGAGGAAGTAAGCCGAAGGCTTCCCGACGGAAAGCTTGTCATAGTTGAAAACTGCGGGCATCTTGTGATGTACGAGCGCCCGGACATTTGCATGGACGCATTCCAGAAGTTTATTGGTTAAGACGCTCTAAAAACCCGTGTTTTGGTTCGGCGCGGCACTGTTGCCGAAAAAGTCTGGGGAGTGGCATTTATACCATGAAGTATAAGGACAAGCAAAGCGGTTACGTCACGGTCGAAACGCCCTGCGGCAAGGTCAAGGGGATGCGTCAGGACGGGTGCGTTGTGTTTAAGGGCATCCGCTACGCGACAGCCGAGCGCTTTGAGCCGCCGCAAATCGTAACAGGGTGGCAGGGCGAGTATGACGCGACAAAAAACGGTCCGTGGTGCTGCCAGTACAATGCTTTTTTTGACGGCTATGAGTCGCCGTTTTCGAAGTTTTATTATGACCAAGCCACGGAGAAGGCCGTAATACACTACAGCGAGGACTGCCTTAACCTTAACATATGGATGCCGGAGAATGCCGAAAACGCGCCGGTCGCGGTGTTTATACACGGCGGTTCGTTTGTAAGCGGCGGCAACAGCGCGGCAAACATAAACGGAAGGGAATACTGTAAGCGCGGTATTGTAATGATAAGCGTCAATTACCGTCTTAACGCGTTTGGAAGCGCCTTCGAGCCGGGGCATCCCGCAAATTTCATGCTTCGCGACCAGATTGCCGCGTTTAACTGGATAAAGCAAAACATCGCGGCCTTCGGTGGAAACGCCCAGCGTATCACCGGGATTGGCGAAAGCGCGGGCGCGCTGTCATTGCAGTGCTTTATGTACTCCCCATATGCCAAAGACCTGATTTCCGGCGCGATTATGATGAGCGGCGGCGGAGATTTGACTGCCCTTGGAATCCCCGCGTGGTCGGGATATTCCGAGGCGACGTGGAGACTTGTCAAGGAAAAATTCGGCGTTCGGTCTGTCGCGGCTCTTAAAGATATCCCCGCCAAAGAGGTATACAGAGCTTGGGCGGAGGCCGCCGCCGCCGATATCGGGTTTCGGAACAACTGCGCAAAGCCGCTTGTGGACGGAGATATAGTCCCGGCGACTGTACAGCGGCTTCTTGACGATGGCGCGATTAACGACATCCCGTGCATTATCGGCCTTTCCAGTGAGGATATGTTCCCGTTTGCCCTTTATAACGCCGCGATAAACTGGGCGCTTACCCAAAACGCCGCCGGACGCTCGCCCGTATATGCCTATTACATGGACAGACAGCTTCCCGGCGACAGCGCGGGAGCATACCACGGCTGTGACCTGTGGTACGCGTTCGGGTCACTTGATTTCAACTGGCGTCCGTTCACCAAAACCGACTATCGCATATCGGACAATATAATAGATTACTTTTCCGCGTTTATCCGAAGCGGCGACCCCGGAATCGGAAACGGAAGCCTTCAACAGTGGGCGGCGCTTACGAAGGAACGCCCAGAGTTTATCCGTTTCGGAGACGAAGAACCCGCGATGTATCAGCCTCCTGCCCAGAAGCTTGAAGCGGCCATGCAAAACAGCTCCAGACCGTT
>JAISVI010000095.1 GCA_031271665.1 Oscillospiraceae bacterium | reverse complement strand
ACGCCGCCAAGACCCGCCCCGCCCGCGCGGATCATCTCCGCCAGGCTGCCCTGCGGGACAAGGACAAGCTCAAGCGTTCCGGCGCTTTGCTGTTCGGCCACCTCGGGGTTAAGTCCCACGTGGCTTGCGATAAGCTTTTTGACTTGCTTATTGTGGATAAGCTTCGCCACGCCGTAGTAGTCGCTTCCGTCCGGGCCGCCGGCCTTGGCACCGTCGTTGCATATGACGGTAAGCTCTTTCGCGCGTATTTCGGCAAGGGTTTTATGCGCGCTTCCGCAACCCATAAACCCGCCGACCATCAACGTCGCCCCGTCGGGGATAAGCCGCGCCGCATCACGCGGGGTCAGTATCTTCTTCATGTGCCGCTCCTTTTGCTTTAATCAAACAGTTTCTTTGGCTTTCCGAAAACTTAAACAGGCTCGGCGAAATATGCCTATTATTTTACAAGCAATATTTATGCCAAGTCTGTTTTGCCCGCGTTCCGGCTTTGTATCCGGGGATTATGGCTGATACGGCAGGTAAAACAAACCGTCTCTGGCTTGCGTAAACCGTTAACGGTTCGTCAAGGCGGCTGCGGCTGCGCGGGATCTTCTGCTTTTTGTTGCGCGCCGCATACGCGCCCAATTGGCACGCTTATTGCTACATGCGGTATTGGCACAGTTGATGAAGGAAAGTCGGAAAGGAGGATTAGCGTGACGGGCAAAACAATCAACGAGCTTAATATAGGGGACAGCGCCTTTGTTGAAAAAACGGTTTCGGAAAGCGATATTTACCTTTACGCCGGAATTACAATGGATATCAACCCCGCCCACATAAACGAGGCGGAGGCGTCCAAGTCCCGCTTCGGAAAGCGCGTCGCCCACGGAATGCTTTCGGCCGGGTTCATCAGCGCGGCTCTTGGAACCCGCCTGCCGGGGCCGGGTACCATTTATTTGGGACAGGAAATCAAGTTCACCGCCCCGGTATTTATCGGCGACACCATAAGGGCAACGGTAACGGTGCAAGAATTGACCCTTGAGAAAAACATCGTACGCCTTAAAACAGTCTGCACCAACCAAGACGGGAAAACCGTCGCGGACGGAGTCGCGACGGTTATGGCGCCCAAAGTATGAAACCTTTTAGGAAAGGAAAGACGGCATGGATTTCAGATTATCTGCGGAGCATGAAATGTGCCGCGGGCTGTTCAGACAGTTCGCGATAAACGAAGTTGAACCGCTGGCTTTGGACATTGACGAGGAAGGGCGCTTTCCGTCAGAAACAGTCGGGAAGATGAAGCACGCCGGATTCTTGGGGATTCCCATCCCCAAACAGTACGGCGGACAGGGCGGGGATTATCTCGCGTACGCAATGTGCGTGGAGGAGCTTGCCAAAGTCTGCGGCTCTACTTCCGTCATAGTAAGCGCGCACACAAGTCTTGCCTGCGGCCCGCTTTTAGAGTTCGGAACCGAAGAGCAGAAGAAGAAGTATCTTGTTCCCCTTGCCCGCGGCGAAAAACTTGGCGCTTTCGGGCTTACCGAACCGGGCGCGGGAACCGACGCGGCAGGCCAGACAACGAAGGCCGTGGACAAGGGCGACCACTACATCCTTAACGGCAGCAAGATTTTTATTACCAACGCCGGGTATGCCGATACATACATTATTTTCGCCATGACTGACCCCAGTCAGGGGACGCGCGGCATATCGGCCTTTATCGTGGAGAAGGACTTCCCCGGATTTTCTGTCGGGGCGAAGGAAAAAAAGCTTGGCATACACGCTTCAAGCACTTGCGAGCTTATTATGATTGACTGCGCGGTGCCGAAGGAGAACCTGCTTGGCAAGGAAGGCAAGGGCTTCGGCATAGCCATGAAAACGCTTGACGGCGGACGAATCGGTATCGCCGCGCAGGCGCTTGGACTGGCGCAGGGCGCGCTTGACAAAACCCTTGCCTATACGAAAAGCCGCCGCCAGTTCGGAAAGCCCATATCGGCGTTTCAAAACACGCAGTTCCGCCTTGCCGACATGGATTGCAGAACCGAGGCGGCGCGCCTTCTTACGTACAAAGCGGCCTGCTGCAAGGACGCCGGTCTTCCGTACAGCAAAGAGGCCGCCATGGCAAAGCTTACGGCCTCGGAAGCGGCCATGTTTGTAACGTCCGAAGCGATTCAGCTTCACGGCGGTTACGGCTATATGCGCGACTATCACGTAGAGCGCATGATGCGCGACGCCAAGATAACCGAGATTTACGAGGGTACAAGCGAAGTTCAGCGGATGGTCATTTCGTCCGCTCTGCTGAAGTAGGGGGGCGAGGGTTTTATGAAGATTATAGTTTGTGTCAAACAGGTTCCGGACACGACAGAAATACGGCTTGACCCCGTGAACGGAACACTTATCCGCGACGGCATTCCAAGCGTAATGAACCCGGACGACAAGGCGGGTCTTGAACAGGCATTGCGCCTTCGCGAAAGCGTCGGCGGCGACGTTACCGTTTTAAGCATGGGGCCGCCGCAGGCCGAGGTCATGCTGCGCGAGGCTCTTGCCATGGGCGCGGACAGGGCAATCCTTTTAAGCGGGCGCGCCTTCGCGGGCAGCGACACGCTTGCCACCTCTTCCGCGCTTGCGGCGGCGATAAGAAAACTTGACTATGACCTTATCATCACCGGGCGGCAAGCCATTGACGGAGATACCGCCCAAGTGGGGCCGCAGATTGCCGAGCATCTTGACATCCCGAACGTCAGCTATGCCGAGCAGGTTACGCCCATTGACGGCGGCATTATTGTAAAGCGCAGTTTTGAAGACCGCTATCAGATCCAGCGGGTGATGTTCCCGTGCCTGATTACCGCGCTTGGCGAGCTTGCCCACCCAAGGTATATGACGCCCGGCGCGATTTTCGACGCCTACCGGGTACACACTATCGAGCAGTGGTCGGACGGCGATATTGAGGCGGACGCCAAGCGGCTTGGCCTTGGCGGTTCGCCGACAAGGGTCAAGAAATCTTTCCCCAAGTCCACCAAGCCCGCCGGCGTTGTTACGCGCGCGGAAGGCCGCCAAGCCGCCGACATCATCGTGGCCAAGCTTAAAGAACGCTTCCTTATATAGGACTAGAGGAGTAGTACAATGACACGTAAACCGATTGAAAAGGGCATATTTGTCTTTGCCGAAACCGTAAACGGCACCGTGACCGACGTTGTGTTCGAGCTTCTTGGCAAGGCGAGAGAGCTTGCCGCGCAGCTTGACGTAAGCGTGACGGCGGTCATGGCCGGCGACGGCGCTTTTACGCCGTGGAAGCAGTTAAGCGCGCACGGCGCGGACTATATCGTTCTTGTAAAAAACCCGGCGCTTTCGCAGTATCTTACCCTGCCCTGCGTCCGCGCGCTTGCCGAGGCGGTGCGGCTTTGCAGCCCCGAAATCTTCCTTTTCGGTGCCACGCCAATCGGGCGCGACTTGGCGCCGCGCCTTTCCGCCAGACTGAGCACGGGTCTTACCGCGGACTGCACCGGACTTGAAATCGAGGACGGCAGCGGTCATCTGCTTATGACGCGTCCGGCCTTCGGCGGCAATCTTATGGCGACGATTATCTGCGCGGATCACCGCCCGCAGATGGCGACAGTACGTCCCGGCGTAATGGTGAAGCAAATAAATGAAGCCGCGCAGGACGCGCAGCTTACGGTTTTGGATGTGAATATTCCCGATTCGGACGCCCGCGTTGAGATTTTGGAAAGCGCGAGCAATCCGCCCGCCCGCCGCAGTATCCGCGAGGCAAAGGTGCTTATAAGCGGGGGGCGCGGCATGGGAAGCCAAAAAAACTTCAGTCAGCTTGAGCGCATTGCCGATTTGCTTGGCGGGACTATCGCGTCCTCGCGCGCGGCGGTTGACATCGGCTGGCAGACAAAAGACCGCCAAGTCGGGCAAACCGGACAGACCGTTCGTCCCGACGTTTACATCGCCTGCGGCATTTCCGGCGCGATACAGCACCTTGCGGGGATGGAGGAGTCCGGGTTCATCGTCGCGATCAACAAGGACGAGGCCGCGCCGATACTGGGGGTCGCCGATTTGGGAATTATCGGCGACGTGATGACGGTACTCCCCGCGCTTGAGGAAGCGCTGCGCGCGGAAACGGTGTTTTAGCCCTGTCGGCTGCGCCGCTTTGCGGCGGACTGGATTCCTATCCCCGCGCGGTATTTCGCCACGGTTCTGCGCGCGACGTTTATTCCCATAGTTGACAGAACGTCGCAGATGCTTTCATCACTAAGCGGGTGTTTCGGGTCTTCCTTTTGTATAAGGTGCCGCAAATGCTGCATAACGGCGGCGGATGAAACTTTTCCGCCCGCCGTGTGCGGCACGGCACTGCTGAAGAACTGCTTCATTTCAATTGTCCCGAAGGGAAGCTGGATGTATTTCCCCCTTATCGCCCGGCTTACCGTAGAGGCGTGAAGCCCGACCAGTTCCCCGATCTCTGCTTGCGTCATCGGCTCAAGCGCGCCGGCGTTTTTGAAGAAATCCCGCTGTTTATCAAGTATGACCCTTACTATAAGCGTAAGCGTTTTCTCGCGCTCTTCCACGGCGCTTATAAGCATCCGCGCCTCTTTGGTCTTTTGGGAAAGGTATTTGCGTGTTTCCTTATCAAGCGACGGAAGCGAACTGTAAATATTGTTAATGCGTATCTTTGGCAGATACCGCTCGTTCATTGCAACCGATATTTCGCCGTCCTCGCTTTGTATAATGACGTCCGGGATAATCGCGGCGGATTGTTCGCCCGTGTCAAAGCCCTGTGCCGGTATGGGATTCAAATTGGAAACAATACGCATACAGCGCGCGGCGGTTTCCGTATCACAGCGAAGCAGTTTTTGAATTGCCGCGGTATTCCGCTCGGCAAGCAGGGGCAGTCCCGCGGTTATAAGCCGCACAGTGTACTCGTTAAACTCGCGGCTTTCCGCAAGCTGTAAAAGCAGGCATTCGCACAGATTCCGCGCGCCCACCCCCGTGGGCTGCAGACTTTGGATATAGTAAAGCGCCTGATTTACGTCGAACTCGCTTACCCCTGTTTCATGGGCGATTTCCTCTACCGACGAATCTAGGTATCCGCGTTTGTTAAGGCATCCGACAATATACATGCAAAGAGAATGAAACCCCTGATCCCCCACGCCCGTGTTAATCTGCTCGGCAAGCATCTCCGCGAAGGTAATCCCCGCGTACATTTGGTTAATGGCGGCGGATGCGTCGCCCGAGCGGGATTCCCATGTATCGCGGTACTCTATTTCTTCCCACACGCTTTCGCCGTCCTCGGACTGCGGGGCGTCCATAGCTTCAGTAACCGGCGGGTTCTCCGTTTCGTTAAGCGCGCCGATGTCCAGCACCGGGTTTTCACGTATGACCTCGCTTACGTACTGCGACAGCTCCGGCGCGGGCATACGAAGGATGTTCAGTGACCGCAGCATCTCCTGCGTCACCGACGGTTTATAGGTCTGCCTAAGTTCCATTCCGCCTTGCGTCTGCATAAAAACCCCCGAGACTTGGTTTAAGTCCCGGTAATTATATCTTTTTTCCCGCCATACGTCAATCCAAACGCTTTGAAAGAGCGTGTTTGCGAACAAGCGGCTTGCGGCGTCGCGGCGACAGGCTCTGATCAGCCGACATTAAAGCGAAAGAGTGATGCGTTTTGAAAAGAGCTTTGCTAATTCTTACGGCCTTGTTTCTGCTGTCCGCCGGGTGTTCGCATACCCCCGGCGTATCTATTCCGCCCGAGCCTGCCGCATCGTCGGAACCTTCCGCGTCACCCGCGCCGACCGACGCGCCGACGCCAACACCTGCGCCAACCGTCACCCCGACGCCTGAGCCTACCCCTACGCCGGTTCCGACGCCGACGCCGCAGCCCACCCCTCCCCCTCTGACCGCCAACGCGGTTCGTCCCTCGTATGTACCCGAGAACGAATACGGAAGGGCAAAGTATCACACATTTGACCACGCCGGCACAGAGCGGGCATATCAGCTTTTTATCCCGGACACGATCACCGAAAACGCCCCCTTGGTGTTTATGCTGCACGGGTACGCGGACAGCGCGGCAAACTTTATGCGCACCACCGACATGAACCGGATTGCCGCCCATTACGGTTTCGCGGTCTGCTATCCCCAGGGCGCGAAAAGCAGCGACACGGAGTTCCCCTATAACCATTGGAACGCCGACTTCACCTATACAACCAACGACGATACCGGATTTTTAAGCGACCTTGCCGCGTATTTACAGGAAACCTATCACCTTAGCCCGGACGCGACATTCGCGGCGGGGTTAAGCAACGGGGGCTTTATGGCGTATACTCTCGCGGTAAAAGCGCCCGGGGTGTTCCGCGCCGTCGGCGTGGTGGCCGGGTCGATGAGCGGCAAATCATGGGAGGATCGGGCTGCCGCCCAGGCGATACCCATCGTACATATACACGGGCGCGGCGACACCACCATCGGAATATACGGCACTTTTATCGGCGGCGGCTGGGGCGGCGCGCCGGAAATCAATACGATTCTTGAGTATTGGGCAGAGCTTGCCGGGCTTGAGAACGAAGAGGAGTACGAGGGCGACAAGGTCATACTGCGCACCTATTCAAGCGCCGAAAGCGATACGCAAATCAAGTATTACCTTATCAAAGGGCTTGAACACGCGTGGCCGATTGTGGCCAACAGCACCTTGGACACCCCCGCCGTACTGTGGGAGTTTTTCAGCCAGTACGTGCCGAAAGAATAAAGTCATAATTTTTTAGGAGGAATAAACCATGCGTCTTCAAGGCAAAGTCGCGGTTGTCACCGGGGGTTCGGCCGGAATAGGTGCCGAATGCTGCAAGCTTTTCGCGAAGGAGGGCGCGGCGGTAATTGCCGCCGACATGCGCCCGCCGGTTTACCAGGCGGAGAACACGGAGTATATTCAGCTTAACGTAACCGACGCGGAAAGCTGTAAAAGCGCGGTCGACGCGGTAATCGCGAAGCACGGGAAAATCGATATACTTGTAAATAACGCGGGCATAACGAAGGACGCGCTTATCCAAAAAATGACGGACGACATGTGGGACGCCGTTATCGCGGTGAACCTGACGGGCGTTTTCAACATGACGCGCCTTATCGGGCCGCACATGATGGAAAAGGGTTACGGCTCTATCATCAACATTTCCTCGGTCGTCGGGGAGTTCGGCAACATCGGCCAGACGAACTACGCCGCCACGAAGGCGGGCGTTATCGGCATGACCAAGACTTGGGCAAAGGAATTCGCGCGCAAGGGCGCGAACGTCCGCGCGAACGCCATCGCCCCGGGGTACGTTATGACGGACATACTGAAAACCGTGCCGCAGGATTTGCTTGACAAATTCGCCGCCATGACGATGCTTGGGCGGCTTGGCCAGCCCGAGGAAATCGCGGCCTGCGCGCTTTTCCTCGCAAGCGACGAGGCAAGCTATGTCACCGGGCATGTCCTTTCCGCAAACGGCGGCATGAGGCTTTAAGATTCACATCAATCACACAAAATATTGAAAGGGATGGTCATAACCATGCAAAAAGTATTCATAGCGGCGGCAAAGCGCACCGCGATAGGCAGTTTCAACGGCGCGCTTTCGGACATTTCCCCGACCAAATTCGCTTCCGACGTTGTAAAGGACATCCTTGCGGAAACAAAGCTCCCCGGCGAGGCGATTGACGAGGTTATAGTGGGCAACGTGCTTTCGGCGGGTCTTGGACAGGGCCCGGCGCGGCAGGTGGCGTTGGGCGCGGGACTTCCGGAAACCGTCCCCGCGCACAGCCTTAACATCGTGTGCGGAAGCGGAATGAAGGCGGTTATGGACGCCGCGGCGTACATCATGGCCGGACACGGGCATGTCTATATCGCGGGCGGCATGGAGAACATGAGCCTTGCGCCCTATCTGATTCCCGGCGCGCGGCAGGGGCTTCGCATGGGAACAAAAGAGATACTTGACCACACTGTATACGACGCGCTTACGGACGCTTTCCATAACTATCACATGGGCATTACCGCGGAGAACATCGCCGCAAAGCTTGGCATAACGCGCGAGGAGCAGGACGAATTCGCGTGGCAGTCACAGCAGAAGGCGATTGCCGCCGTTGACGCGGGGCGCTTTAAAAAAGAAATAACCCCGATATCAAAGCTTGTAAAAAAAGAAACCGTCACCTTTGATACGGACGAGTACCCCAACCGTAAGACCTCGCCGGAAAAACTCGCGGCGCTAAGGGGCGCTTTCCAGAAGGACGGGACGGTCACCGCCGGCAACGCGTCGGGAATCAACGACGGCGCGGCTTTCCTGCTTGTGGTATCCGAAGAGGCGCTTAACAGGTTCGCCCTTTCACCCTTGGCGGAAATCGTCGGCATGGGTCAGGGCGGCGTTGACCCCGCCGTTATGGGGCTTGGCCCTGTCCCCGCGATAAGGAACGCGCTTGCGAACGCCGGGCTGAAGCTTTCCGATATGGACGTTATGGAGCTTAACGAGGCCTTCGCGGTGCAGTCCCTTGGCGTTGTCCGTATGCTTTCCGAGGAACACGGTTTGTCAAAGGACGAGATTCTGTCACGGACAAACCTTAACGGCGGGGCGATAGCGCTTGGACACCCGGTAGGGGCGTCCGGCGCGCGCATCACGGTGACGCTTGCCCATACAATGGCCGCGCAAAACGCGAAATACGGTCTGGCCTCGCTGTGTATCGGTGGCGGCATGGGAACTGCCCTTATTCTGGCACGTCCCTCCGCGCCCGCCAAAGCATAGCTGTCCGCCAAGCGGTCTTTCCCGACCGCGCTTAGAGCCTTTTTATTGTCTGACAATCTTTCTCCTTTACATCGCGGGAGTCTGTTTTGATTCCCGCGATTTTTTTTGCAAGGCGCGGTGATAAACATCCCCCAAAGGTACCGAATGCTTCCTCTTGCTATTTCTGAAAACCTTGGATATAATTGAAGTGTTGAAAATTGTGTGTTCGCCTGTATATCAGCGCCTGTTTACACAAATGACAATCAAGCCGCTTTAAACGCCCGTATTATAAGCGCGCGTTCTATGGGGCTTTCAATTACGAGGTGAACTGTATGGCAGGGAAACGACTTGAATCAAAGGAAAAGAAGCCACTTTCCGCGCGCGTGAGGATTGGGCTTATTGTCCTTTGCGCTTTGGGAATGGCCGCGTCGCTTACTTACATTGGCGTATACTTTGCCGGAACTCTCGCGCAGACCCGCCTTGAGGACGAACAGAAGGAATGGCTTGAGCTTATACCAACCCTTCCCCCGTCCCCCTCCCCTTCCCCGCAGACTTCGCCGCAGTCTTCGTCGCCCTTGCCTCCGCAGGCGACGGAAACAACCGAGATCCCTTCCGCCACGCCTCCGCCGGACTACCGAACGCGCTTCGCGTCCATTTTAGAAAAGAACGACGACTTTTTCGGCGTTCTGAATATCCCCGGCACGGGAATAGCGGACAGTTTTGTGGTGCAGGGTACGGATAACGCGCTTTACCTTAACACAAGCTTTGACGGCAAGCGCAATTCGCGCGGCACTCTGTTCGTTGACAGCCGGAATTCTCCCGGCTTTCAGGACGACAATTATACAATTTACGGTCATAATATGCAGGACGGAACGATGTTTCACGACATTCCGAATTACGCGAAAGAGGAGTTTTACCTTGGCGCGCCGATTATAACGTTTGACACGGTCTATGGTCCGACCGAGTGGCTTGTTTTCGCCGCCTATGTCTGCGAATCGAACTTCAACTATTTCCATCCCCGCTACGTCGGCGATGAGTTTGAAATCCTTCTGGAAGAAATCCATATGCGAAGCCTTTACCATACCGGCGTGGACGTGAACGCGGACGATACCCTTCTGACGCTTTCCACGTGCAACTATACCTTCGAGGACGCGCGGTTCGCCGTACACGCGCGGCTGCTGCGCCCCGGCGAAAGCACCGAGGGTTTTGTCCCGACCGCCGAAAAGAACAAAAATCGCAAATCCTATAATGTTCCGAACCAGATGAAATTCTCCGAGATGCCCGCCGAGCTTACGGCGCCGATGTACTACAATAACCTGCGCCGCAATTACTTCTTCCGGTTGGGCGCATCGGGCATAGAATGGTATTCGGGCGGACTTTCAACCGTGCAGGGTCCGTATACCGCGTGGAGCGGAAAAATAAACGCCAACCATTACTCTTGGCTTGCGGCGGGCGCGACATATGATGACGGAACGGACTGTTATATCGTTTCGGGCGGGCTGAACGGCGACACTCCGGGACTGTTCGTGCTGCGTGCGCTTACTGCAAGGGGGACATACCGCCTTCTAAGCAAAACCCCCGTCACGCCGGAGGGCGTTGACGCGCGTTGGCCAGCGCTTCACGGCGGGACGCTTTACTACACCGTTCTTGAAAGCGAGGGGACGGTGACGGCGGTCTACTCTGTACCTGTTACGGGCGGCGAACCGGCGCTTGTCTGCACCGCCGACGCCTCTGCGGACGCGCGCCCCTGCGGCGTGGCGGAAACACCCCGGGGAAGCGTACTGCTTATCCAGGACTTCGCGACGGGGACGATGCGCGGGATTTACCTTGACGGCGGAGAGGCGGTTGCTCTTAACTTACCGGCGCAGGAAGGGCGCTTCACTTTATATACAGACCGCGCCGGAGTGCTTAAATATTTCTCGGAAAGCGCCGAAGGATTTCTGACCGGCGGGGATTTTGACATCGCGTGTATCCCGGATAAGGCGCAAATGCCAGTTGGGGAAAGCGCTGCCCGTTAATACCGTGGCACTTTATGTTTTTCATCCCTGTTATAACGAGGGGCGCGGCATTGGCAGCGCTTATCGCGGGAATGCCGGAGAAACACATCAGTGTCCATCGGTTTAAATTTTCTGCTCCCAAAGACCGTGGGTATTGCAGCAGGCAAACAGTCTTGCCCCGGGCATTCTCGGAAGCCTTAGCTCGGCGCTTTGTTCGGGGTACAACTTTACAAGCACAGCCCTGTCATAGCCCAGACACGCCGCGAACGAGATATAGTGGGACTTGCTCATTTCATGGTCTATGGTGACAAAATATTCATCCTCGACCGGGGAGACATTCATCATATGGCCACCCGCTGCGTTTCCGGGGACAAGCGCGGACAGCCTTCTGCCACAGCAGGATATATCGGCGTCCCCCGTGCAGAGCGTTACGTTTCCGCATTGGGGGCAGGTGTAAAATTTGGTCTTTTTCATATTCCCTCCGTCTGCCTCTCCGGTTTCTGCCTCTCCGGACAGGAGCTTTTCTATATTGACACCCAATATCCCGGAAAGCGCGTTAAGCAGTGAGATGTCCGGGCAACCCGCCCCTCGCTCCCATTTGGAAACTGTCCTGTCGCTTAACCCAAGGGCGTCCGCCAATTCCTTCTGTGTCAGATGCTTTTCCTTACGCAATACCGCTATAAGCCTTCCAACTTTGCCCGCGTCCACCGCATCCACCTCCGGGTATGATTATAATACTGTTTTCACTCGGAGACAGTATTATAACCCTCGCGGCGGGACTTTTCAACAAACGCTTAGTAGAGTTTATGTAAATCTCACATATGGTTTACGCAGATGTCAGGTTTTGTCGTAAATTTAGCTTGCAAAACAGGCGGACAGGCTTTATAATATACTCGTGTGACGGTAAGAGGAGTGTGTCCAGTTGGGGATAACTTCATTTCGCGACCCAATTCACGGATTTATTGATGTGGAACCGTTAGAACTGGAGATAATCAATTCAGCCCCCTTTCAGCGGCTTCGCCATATCCGGCAGTTGGGAACTACTTATCTTGTATATCATGGCGCTGAACATACAAGGTTCGGCCACTCTTTAGGCGTTATGCATCTGGTTTCAAAGGCGTTTGATTCGGCAGTAACAAACTATGAAATCCGTTACGGTGTCCCTCTGTTTTCTTCCGATGTACGCGCGCACTACAGAAAGCTATTGCGAATCATTGCGTTAACACATGATCTGGGGCATCCTCCCTTCTCTCACGCAGGAGAGGGAGTGTTTGAAGACGGCGTTAAACACGAATGGTTTACGAAAAAAATTCTGCATGAAACAGAAATCGCAAAAATACTTCGAAACTCCAGTGACATCACGTCCGAGCTAATCTGGTTGATTTACGGGGAAAAAGATTCCGAAGCTCTTAAAAACCCCGATTATATACTACCCGACTTTAAGTTTCTTAAAGGATTTATGGACAGTGATTTGGACTGCGATAAAATGGATTATCTGCTTCGTGATTCCTACTATTGCGGTGTAAATTACGGGAAATATGACGTAAACAGATTAATAGATTCTTTAAATACATACAAAAAAGGCGGCGTCTTGCAGCTTGCCGTCGAGCGCGGCGGTCTTTACGCATTCGAAGAGTTTGTCATAGCACGCCACTTCATGTTTGTACAAGTGTATTTCCATAAGACCAGACGATATCTGGATATGTTGCTGTCATCGGCCTTAAAAGACTTTTGGGGAAACAAGATATCGGAGGACACTCCCTTGGATGTTTATCTCTCAAGCCATGACGGGGTTGCTTTAAAGGATTTTCAAGAGAAAGAAGGCACAGAATCAAATGCCCGACGTTTCCTTAACAGAGATATTATGAGTTGTGTTTACGAAACCCCTGTTCAGTCCGGGAGATCAGAAAACAATATCTTTAAGCTGATCCACAATCTTATCCTGGGAAATTTCCCTAATGTGAGCGTTGCTGTTGATTCCGCCGAGAAAGTTATAACGGACATTCCTGTCATTAACACGTACGATGCAGAAAGCGGTGTAGGCACTCCTATTTTAACCAATTACTCATCAACGCCAAGGGATTTGTTGTCAGAATCGAATCTTCTGTCAGGGCTTCACCAACCCATAAATATTAAGCGCATTTATGCAGAACGGGAAAAGGCCGAAGAAATTAAGTCAAGCATCAGAGAATTGACAAGAGGAGGATGACTAATAAAATGGGGAAAGCTTTACTTGCCATCATCCAAAAGATCAAAAACGAGACCGGCGGCAATCCCGGGAAAAAGCAGCTGCACAAATTGGTCTATTTAATGCAGGCCAAGGGTATATCCCTTGGATATGAGTACGGTATACATTTTTATGGCCCGTATTCGGAAGAACTAAACAACGACCTTTTGCGCCTTTGCATCAATGGTGATGTCTCTTTTCAAATCAAGGGGCAAACACACGAGATCGAGCCGGTTGATACCGATGAAAGCGTGAGTGTATCTCCGGAGAACGAGCAAGTGATCGACAGCGTAATCCGCCAATATAAAGATACGTCGCCATATGACCTTGAATTGATCACCACCGCGCACTTTGTCGCCGTAAATCTCGGCAGTTCTGAAAATGAAATACTAAAGGGGGTAAAAAGGATTAAAGGAGATAAATACCCGGAAGCCAAAATACTGCAGACAGTTGGGCATTTGAAAGCTGAATACGGTATATAACCCGCGCGGCGGGACTTTTCAACAAACGCTTAGTAGAGTTGCGCCCCTGCCCCCCGGCAAAGGAGGGGGACAGGGGCGCGTGTGCAAATTCAACTCTTTAGTCGGGAGTTTGCGTCTTCAACTGGTAACAATCTGATTCACACAGCCAGATAATCAGACACCTGCAAAACCAAATCCTGAACCGGTCTTGTCCCGTCCAGCCTTAAAACAGGGCAGTTCAGCTTCATAAGCCATTCCTCGTGCAAGGTTTTGCACCGCTGGGGCGGGGCAAGAGTATCATAGTCCCCGGCCCAAGCCATAAATCTTTTATGCTCTTCATACATATCCCCGCCGCC
>JAISVI010000109.1 GCA_031271665.1 Oscillospiraceae bacterium | reverse complement strand
GATTTCGACCATCGTAAAGCCCTTTCTTCTGCGGTGCGTTCTAAGTGTTTTCATAAGAGGGATGCTCCTTCCAAAATTTTTTATGTTAAACCGCGTTGCGGTTTAGCACGCATGTGGGGCGGTGTCAATTGACAATGAACAATTGACAATTACAACACACCCCTTGCCTCCCCCTCTGGGGGAGGTGCCGCCGACAGGCGGCGGAGAGGGCTGTAGGGGCGAACTGTGTTCGCCCGTGGGTTACGGGGGCGGCGCGGGGGTTTGTTGGGGTGGCGCGCCGGGGGCGTCGCGCCCTACAGGGGCGGCGTCGCGGGGGCGGGTCGTAGGGGCGAACTGTGTTCGCCCGTGGGTTACGGGGGCGGCGCGGGGGTTTGTTTGGGTGGCGCGCCGGGGGCGTCGCGCCCTACAGGGGCGGCGTCGCGGGGGGTAGGGCGGGCGAACGCAGTTCGCCCCTACTTCTGGCCGTTTTCGCCCCTGAGATCCTCAAGCGATTCCAGAACAACGCCCTCCGCGTTTGCCATTTTCTTAACGGCATTGTAGGCTTCCTCAAGGCTTCCCGCCTTGCTTATAATCTCGGCAATCGCAATAAGCAGCACCTTGGTTTCATATGCCACGGCAGTGCCTCCTTTCAAGTGCGGTCAAAACACCCGTCCGCGCTTTGCGCGGCCACCCTCTTTTCTAAAGAGGGTTTTGTAGGGGCGGCGTCAATTGTTCATTGTCAATTGCCCTCTCACCCTCGCCCGACGGCGGCGGAGAACTCGTTCTTGTTGCCGACCTTCTCCATGGCGGCCTCCATCGTGACCGCGCCCTGGCGCACAAGATAGGCAAGGTACGAGTCCAGAAGAACCATCCCCTGGCGAGAGCCGGTCTGGATAACGCTGTTAAGCTGGTGGCACTTGTTCTCGCGGATAAGGTTAAGCACCGCGTCCGTGCCAAGCATTATCTCGAACGCCGCCACGCGTCCGCGTCCGCTTGCGTGGGGAAGCAGGGTCTGCGTGACAACGGCCTTCAGCACGCCGGAAAGCTGGGTGCGTATCTGCTGCTGGTTATGGGGCGGGAAGACGTCTATTATGCGGTCAACGGTCATCGCCGCGCCGGTTGTGTGAAGGGTGGAAAGGACAAGGTGGCCGGTCTCGGCCGCGGTGACGGCGGCGGAGACAGTCTCGTAGTCGCGCATCTCGCCCACAAGGATAACGTCCGGATCCTCGCGCATCGCGCTTCTAAGCGCGCCGGCAAAGCTGGGTGCGTCAACGCCCACGTCGCGCTGGTGTATAAGGGCGCGCTTCTGGGTATAGACGTATTCCACCGGGTCTTCGATTGTAAGTATATGACACGCCCGCTGGGCGTTTATGGCGTCAACCATCGCGGCAAGGGTTGTGGATTTGCCGCTTCCCGTAGGCCCTGTTACCAATATAAGTCCCCGCGGCTCGTTTGTCAAGTTTTTAAGCACTTCGGGAAGGCCAAGCTGCTCGAAGGTGGGGATTGAGTCGTTGAGTATGCGTATTACCGCCGAAAGCTTCCTTTGCTGATGGAAGACGTTGACGCGGTGGCGAAGCCCGCCCGGCATGGCATAGCACAAATCAACGTCGCCGCCGCCCTCGATAACCTCGCGCTGGGCATCGTCCAAAAGGGCGTAGATAAGCCTTATCTTCTCGTCTGGGCTTAGGAAAAGGCTTTGCTCGACAAGCGTACCGTCGATGCGGAAAAGGGGGTTGCGGTCGTATGTAAGGTGGATGTCGCTGGCACGGCTTTCCCGCGCGGAAGTCAAAAGCTCGTGAACGTGCATGTTGCCGCCCTCTCTCTTCTGTCAATTACAGGTTTCGGCGTCGGGGGGCTTCGTTAGGAACGGGTGGCGCGGTGTCAATTGACAATGGACAATTGACAATTGACAATTTGGGGGACGGATTGCAGGGGCGGCGTTAATTGACATCCCCCTGCCCTCTTTCGCAAAAGAGGGTGGCCCGCAGGCCGGGAGTTTTCCCCCCGTGGGTTACGGCGTGGTGCGGTGGGTGCGGCGTTGCGGTTGTTTGGGTGGCGCGCCGGGGGCGTCGCGCCCTACAGGGGCGGCGTTCTGCCGCCAATCATAATTGTCAATTGTCAATTGTTCATTGTCAATTGACATGTTCGCCCTACTCCACGAAATAGGTAAGCTTCAAAAGCTCTTCAAGGCTGGTCTTCTTTTCAAGGATAAGCTTGCGTATGCTTTTATCAAGGCTTTTAAGCTTGTTGTTTTCGCGGACGTATCTGTAAATGTCCTCGGTCTGGGCTTTCTGCGAAATCATATTGCGTATCGTGCCGTCGATGGAAAGGATTTCGTGTATCGCCACGCGGCCCTTATAGCCGGTGTTGTTGCAGTTATGGCAGCCGCGCCCGCGAAGAAGGGTGTCGGTGCGGATTCCAAGAATCCGAAGCTCGTTCTCGGTGGGTTTGTACTCCTCCGCGCAGAAGGGGCAGACTTTCTTGACAAGCCGTTGCGCCACAACGCCGACAAGCGAGTTTGCAAGCAGGTAATCCTCCAGCCCCATGTCCAGAAGGCGGACAATCGCGGAAACCGAGTCGTTTGTGTGAAGGCTTGAAAGGACAAGGTGGCCGGTAAGCGCCGCGCGGACGGATATGCTTGCCGTTTCCGCGTCGCGCGTTTCGCCGATCATGATGATGTCCGGGTCCTGACGCAGAATCGAGCGCAGGCCGCTTTCAAAAGTAAGTCCGGCAAGGGGGTTTATCTGCGTCTGGTTGATTCGCGCAAGAGTCTTTTCAACCGGGTCTTCAATGGTCGATATATTGACAAAGCGCTTGGATAGCATCTCCATGATCATGTAAAGAGTTGTGGTCTTGCCGCTTCCGGTGGGGCCGGTTACATAGATGACGCCGTGGGGCGACTGAAGGATTTTCAACATCTTCTCATAGTCGTCCCGCTCCATGCCGAAGGTCCCGGCGTTGTCAAGGGTGGCGCTTTGGCTCATAAAGCGCATAACGATCTTTTCCCCGAAAACTGTCGGAAGCGTGGAAACGCGCACGTTTATCTCAATATCCTCCAGCTTGGCGCGGAAGTGTCCGTCCTGCGGGGCGCGCTTCTCTGCGATGTCAAGGCTTGAAAGGATTTTTATGCGCGCCACGATCGACGCGTGAAGGGCGGCGGAAAGCGTAAGGTAATCGACTATCTGGCCGTCAACGCGTATGCGCACCTGCGTCGTCTTGTCAAACGGCTCGATATGGATGTCGCTTGCCCCGGCGCTGTGCGCCTTGTAAAGCGTGGAGTTGATAAGCGTGACCACCGGGGTGTCGTCCGCGCCCGCGGAGATGTCCACGTACCCAAGCGGCCCGGTCTGAACGCTTGCCTCGTTTGCGCCGTGGGCGGCCTTCTGCGTCTCGATTTCCGAGTAATACTCGTTGATGGCGCTTACGATTTCGTTCTTGTTGCAGACCTGTATGTCGATCTGCATATGGGTGATAAGCTTTATGTCCTCTATAGCGTAGTAGTTAAGCGGGTCGTTTGTTATAACGCGAAGCGTCTGCCCCTCCACGGCAATGGCAAGCATACAGTGCTTCATTGCCACCGTCTTGGGTATCTTCGCCACGGACGCGATATCAATCGGCGCGTCGCTTACGGATACGTACTTGATATTAAGCCTTCTGGCCAGGGCGGAGTTAAGGCGCGTCTCGGTGATTATGCCGCTGTCAACCAAAACCTCGCCAAGGCGCTTCTTTTCCGGGGAGCTTTTTTGAAGGGCAAGCGCCTGATTAAGCTGTTCGCCGGTGATGTAACCGGCGTCAATAAGCACCTCGCCAAGCCTAAGCTGTGTCGTCGCCGCAACTGCCATTCGTACTTCCCCCGTTTCCGCCGTTGGCGAAAAGGTTATTCCCCTTTAACACTATATGCGCGAGCCCTGTCAATTACCCCTAAAACACGGGTTTTCCAAGCGCTCTTTAATACTTCCCGAATTCGCCCTTGGGGGTTACATAGACCGCCTTTTCCGGCATGGCAATCGGCTCGCGCATATCGCCCGCGGAAACGCGCCTTTGCGCCGTGCTTTTAAGCTTGAACTGGGATATAAGCTCTTCAAGCATGTTCGCCTGTCCGCTCATTTCCTCGCTTGCAGCCGCGCTTTCCTCCGCCGTGGCGCTGTTCTGCTGGAC
>JAISVI010000108.1 GCA_031271665.1 Oscillospiraceae bacterium | reverse complement strand
TCCGCAATCAAATCAAACTCGGCACTAAAGCACCGCAATATCTGTCGCTTTCGGTTATTAGCCTGCCTATTTGTATCTCCCGCTAAACCTGCGCCGCTGACCGCCTTATCATTCTTGATCATCTCGCTTGCCTGAAGTTCAATCATCTGCGCCTTGTTTTTGATCTCTTCGCTTGAGAACTCTTCATACGAAGCCAGATTAATGCTTTCGACCAATATGGTCTGCAACAGAGATGCTAATTCCTTTTTCCCATCGGCGATAGTCCCAATAATATCGTAAGCTTCGTTTTGAGAGCGCTCTTTCTCGAGAGCAATCTGTTTTTCACAATCAGCCTTTATCTTGGCGATGCTATCAGCGCAGTCAACCTTGGTTCTGGAAACACTATCGGCGCAGTCGGCCTTTACCTTGGCAATTTGCGTTTCGCAGTCAGCCTTTGTTTTTGCGATACTTTCGGCGCAGTCAGCCTTTGCTCTTGTAATCTGCACGTCACAGTTTTCCTTTTCTGAAGCACGTTTACCCTCCGCTTGTGCCAATGCATCGCGCAATGTTCGTATCTTCCCTAATTGAGACATCCACAAAACAAAGGAAACAATGGTTGTGAGAACCCAAAAACCTTCCATGTCGAAGCACGACCTTTCATTGCCAATATTAGTTCAGTCTACCACAAAGCGACAAAGTTCGCAATGCTTTTTTGCAAATCTATATTTCCAAATCTATATGCCATAAATAATCCCATGAATAACAACCGTCTCAGATGGGTGTGCGCTATTTCTTTTGCCAAACACCCAAAAATATGATATAGTGTAGACTGTACCAAACAATTCAAGCAAACGGGGAACAAAGAAGCATGAGAATCCTTTTTATGGGGACACCGGATTTTGCCGTATGCAGCCTTGCCGCGCTTTTGGACGCGGGAATGGACGTTTGCGGGGTGTTTACCCAACCCGATAAGCCCGCCGGGCGGGGAATGGCGCTTGCCGCGCCGCCGGTGAAAGCGCTTGCGCTTTCGCGCGGAGTGCCGGTGTTCCAACCGCCAAAACTGCGCGACGGAACGGCGCTTGCGCTTATCCGCGAACTTGCACCGCAGCTTATCGCGGTGGTCGCGTACGGGCGTATACTGCCCAAGGAGATACTTGAATTTCCCGCCTTGGGATGTGTCAATATACACGCGTCGCTTCTTCCGAAATATCGCGGGGCCGCGCCGATACAGTGGGCCATAGCGCGCGGCGAAACCGAAACGGGCGTTACCGCCCAGTATATGGCGGAAGAACTGGACGCGGGGGACATTATACTAAGCGCGAAGACGCCCGTTGGCGCGGACGAAACTGCGTCCGAGCTTCATGACCGACTTAAAGAGCTTGGCGCGGCGGCGCTTATAGACGCAGTCCGGCTTATAGGGCGGGGGACGGCGGCGCGTACGCCGCAGGACGCGGACGCGGCAACCTTCGCCCCGATTCTTAAAAAAGAGGACGGTGTCATCGACGTCTCGCGCCCGGCGCGGGAGGTCTATAACCGTATTCGCGGCTTTACGCTGTGGCCGGGCGCGGCGCTTAACGGACTTCGCGTATGGAAGGCCGGGCTTGTCACGGAAGGCATCGTTGACAATACGTGTATTGTCTGCGGCGACGGCGGCGCTGTTCGGCTTATCGAGGTACAGCCGCCCGGCGGAAAGCGTATGGGGATCGACGCGTATCTGCGGGGGCACAAGCTGTGACGGCTTTTGGTGCGCGCGGAGCGGCGCTGGAAGCGCTTTGCGACATACGCAGGCGGGGCGTCTTCGCCGCCGACGCGCTTAACAAGGCTTGCGAAGGGCTTGACTCGCGCGACGCGTCGATGGCGTGGCGCATTGTTATGGGCGTTACGCAGAACCGCGTGCTGCTTGACGCGGCCATAGACGAGAAACTTGCGGGGAAGGCCGAGCCGATTGTGCGCGACATTCTGCGTATCGGCGCGGTACAGCTTTTTTATATGCGCGTTCCGCAAAGCGCGGCGGTAAACGAGGCGGTCAAGCAGACAAAGGCGGCCTGCCCAAGGGCTGCGGGGCTTGTAAACGCGGTGCTGCGCGCGTTGGCCGCCGAAACGCCGGACAGCGTTATCGCGCGTATGGGGGCGCTTGACCGGAAAAAAGAGCTTGAACTGCGCTTCAGTCTGCCGGAATGGTACACCGTGGCGCTGATTGAAAGGCTTGGCATTGACGGCGCGTTTGCGTTCGCGGAAAAGACAGGCGGGGTAAAGCCCGTCACGCTTATCGAAAACGCGCTTGAGCCACCGGACGACGCGCAGAGAAGCGCGGCGGGAGAACCGCACCCCCTTTTGCCGGACGCGCGGCTTTATGACGGAGCGGCGGCAAGCGCCCCCGGATTTGAACAGGGAAAGTGGATTGTGGCGGACGCGGGGGCAAGGGCGGCGGTATCGGCGCTTGGCTTACTGCCCGGGCAAAGCCTTTGGGATGCGTGTTCCGCGCCGGGCGGCAAGGCGCTTATGGCCGCAATGGACATGCGCGGTAAGGGCGTTGTGCTTGCCACGGACGTCGCGGGAAAAAAGCTTCAAAAAATACGCGAAAGCGCCGCGCGTTTGCGCATAGGTATATTGGACATACGCTTGGCGGATGCCTCAAGCTATGCGCCGGAGCGCCTTTTTGACGCGGTGCTGTGCGACGTGCCGTGTTCCGGTCTTGGCGTAATTTGGGGGAAGCCGGACATACGCTTTAAGGACAGCGCCGCGTTTGGGCGCTTTCCCGCGGTTCAGCTTAAAATTCTTGAAAACGCCGCGAAGGCGGTCAAGCCCGGCGGTGTGCTTGTTTACTCGACCTGTACGTTTATCAACGCAGAGAACGAAGGCGTTACCTCCGCTTTTCTGGAAGCCAGCCCCGGTTTCCGTTCCGAGGGCTTTGAGGTTCCGTTCTCCCCGGGCGGCGCGCCAAGCGGGGAAATAACCCTTTGGCCGCATATCCACGGTACGGACTGCTTCTATATACACAAGATGAGGAAAGCGCTATGATTGACCTGCTGTCTCAAACGCCGGAGGAACTTACAGAACTGTTTAAGGAATGGGGACAGCCCGCCTATCGGGCGGGGCAGGTGTTCAAGGCGCTTCACAGCGGAGTCCCCGACGCCGCGTCGATGACGACGCTTCCGTTAAAACTCAGGGAAAAGCTTGATTTCCCCCGTCCGAGAGTCAAGACCGAACAGCTTTCCGCCGACGGGACAAGAAAACTGCTTTATGAATTAAGCGACGGCGAAACGGTGGAAAGCGTGCTTCTTGACTATGGCGGAGAAACGACGGTCTGCCTTTCCTCGCAGGTGGGATGCCGCATGGGGTGCGCGTTCTGCGCCTCGACGACCGGGGGGAAGGTGCGCGACCTGACGGCGGGGGAGATGCTTGGACAGATTTTGTACTGCGGCCGCCATGTAAGCCGCGCGGTTATGATGGGCATTGGCGAGCCGCTTGACAACCTTGACAACACGGCGCGCTTCCTGCGGCTTTTAAGCCGCCCGGAAGGGCGCGGAATGAGCCTTAGGCACGTTTCCCTGTCCACTTGCGGGCTTGCCCCGGAGATATTAAAGCTTGCCGATATGGGTCTTCCGGTGACGCTTTCCGTATCGCTGCACGCGCCGGATGACGACACCAGAAATTACCTTATGCCGATAAACCGCCGATTTAGCTTGCAAGAACTGCTAACTTCGTGTAGAATGTACTTTGAGAAAACGCGCCGAAGGAATTCTTTTGAGTATATTCTAATAAAGGGAATCAATGACTCTCCTGCCCAGGCCGGTGATTTGGCCGCCCTTTTGAAGGGTCAGGACGCCCATGTCAACCTGATATTTTTTAACCCGGTTAAAGGCAAAGACTTCCTTCCGTCCTCGCGCGAAACCGCCGAGCGCTTTGCGCAAACACTTGCCAGCCGCGGGGTAGGCGTGACGGTGCGGCGACGGTTGGGCGCGGACATAGACGCGGCCTGCGGCCAGTTAAGGCGCAGAACCGCCGAAACAAAAGCGAGGTGACAGCCATGCGTGTGTGGAGCCATACGGACAAGGGCGTGGCTCGAACTCAAAACCAGGACTATTACCGCGTGGAACTGTTCCACGAGGCGGAGTATACCATTTGCGCGGTGTGCGACGGTATGGGCGGCGCGCGCGCGGGCAATGTCGCAAGCGAAATTGCCTGTCAGACATTCTTTGAGGAAGTGTCCCTTGCGGTGAAGCCGACGATGAACATACGCGCCATGCGCGAGGCGCTTAAAAAGGCGGTCAAGCAGGCAAACCTTATGGTGTTTGAGAAATCCCGCTCGTCGGCGGATTTTTACGGGATGGGAACAACGCTTGTGGGCGGCGTCATTATGCCGACACGCGCCGTTATTGTCAACGTCGGGGACAGCCGTGCCTATCTTGCCGACGCCGAGGGTATCCAGCGCGTCACCCGGGATCACTCGCTGGTCGAAGACCTTCTTGAAAGAGGGGATTTAAGCGCGGGCGAAGCGAAAAATCACCCCAAGCGCAACCTTATAACCCGTGCGCTTGGAACCGAGGCGGACGTACAGTGTGACATATTTACATTGGAAGTGCATAAAGGAGATCATATGCTGTTTTGCTCGGACGGGCTTACGAACGTGGTCGAGGAACAGGAGATTCTTTACGAGATGCTGCACGGCGGCGAACCGCAATATTGCTGCAAACGCCTTGTGGACATCGCAAATAAGCGCGGCGGCCCCGATAATATCACTGTAGCGCTTATACAGCTGTAACACTCCGGGGAGAAGAATTATGGATAAGTACATTGGCAAAATGCTTGACAATCGATATGAGATACTCGAGGTAATCGGCGTCGGCGGGATGGCGGTTGTGTATAAGGCACGCTGTCACCGCCTTAACCGCTTTGTCGCCGTTAAAGTCCTTAAAGAGGATTTCCATGGCGACAACGATTTCCGCCGCCGCTTCCACGCGGAAAGTCAGGCAGTTGCAATGTTAAGCCACCCGAACATCGTGGCGGTATATGACGTTTCACGCTCGGCTGATGTGGAATATATCGTCATGGAACTTATAGACGGTATTACGCTTAAACAGTATATGCAGAAGAAAGGCGCGCTTAACTGGCGCGAAAGCCTTCATTTCATCACGCAGATCGTAAAGGCGTTAAGCCACGCGCACGGGCGCGGCATCATTCACCGCGACATAAAACCCCATAATATCATGATCCTTCGCGACGGAAGCGTAAAGGTCGCTGATTTTGGCATCGCCCGCTTTGCAAGCAAGCAGAACACCCTTACCCAGGAAGCTCTTGGAAGCGTTCATTATATTTCACCGGAGCAGGCGCGCGGAAGCCATATTGACGCGCGCAGCGATTTGTACTCCGTCGGCGTCGTGCTTTATGAGATGCTTACAGGCAGACTTCCCTATGTGGGGGACAGCCCGGTATCCGTGGCTATTCAGCATATAAGCTCGATGCCGCTTTCTCCGAAGGAGATAAATCCGGCCATTCCCGACGCGCTTGAGGAAATAACAAAGAAAGCGATGTCCGCCAATCCCGCGCGCCGCTATGCAAGCGCCGAGGAAATGCTTACCGCGCTTGAGGAGTTCAGGAAAAACCCCGCGATAAGTTTTCAATACGACCTTTCTGACTCAAGCCTTGGGCTTGAGGATCAGGCCACGAAAAAACTTCCGCGCGAGGAAATCAGCGCCGCGGGTCGCCCGAACCGGCCGAAACGTCCGCCTTCATCCAAGCGGCGGACTCATCAACAGGCACAAGACGACGAGGACTTAAAAACACGGCGTACAAACAGCACGGTCGCCACGCTTACCGGCGTGCTTGGCGTAATGGTGTTCCTTTTCGTGCTTGTTTATATCGTCCTTGAGCTTGTCGGAAGCATCACGAAGGAACAAGAGGATAAAATCCACATAATCGTGCCGATGCTGACCAACCAGCGCTATGACGCCGAGCGGTTTTCCGATGAGTATCCGGACTTTGAGTTCACCATTCAAGAAGAGCCGTCAACAGCCTATGAAAAGGGAATAATCTTCGAGCAAAGCCCGCCGCGCAATGCCCAGGTTCTGGCGGGGCAAGTCATTACGCTTACCATAAGCAGCGGGCCGCGCACCCACATGCTCCCGGATATGATCAACGAGAATTACAAGAATGCGCAGTTTCGTCTTACGGACTTGGGTCTGATTTTTAACACCGAACTTAAACGGGAGACACATGACGAGATACCGAAAGATTTTGTTATACGCACCGAACCCGCTTTTGGGACTATTGTCGCCGAGGGCGATATGATAACGCTTGTGGTAAGCCTTGGCCCGGAGGTTAAGAACCATCCGATGCCGCAGCTTGAAGGGCAGTTGCTTGAGACTGTCATGCCGGTTCTTGAGGGTTTCCTTATCACGCCTATCCCCACATATGTGGACAGTGAACAGCCCGCCGGGACTATCTTGTCGCAAAGTATCACCGCAAATACAGAAGTCCCGGAAGGAAGTACGGTAGAATTGACGGTAAGCAACGGCGCGCTTGTCGTAACCGACCCGCCGGAGAGTACCCCTCCGCCCACGGAAACCGCGCCGCCGACCTCAACGCCTCCGCCTTTTTACACACCGCCTCCCACGGATACGCAATCGCCCCCTGAAACTTCGCCGCCTTTGCCGGGGCGCGTTACCGAGTCTGTTATCGTTGACTTTTCAAGGCTTTCCCCGAACACGCAAGTGCGTGTCGTCATCGAGGTGCAGGGGTCAGTCAAGCACGATTATATGCACAATACGTCCGAGGGTTCTTTTACATTTCCGGTAACGGGTTATATCGGGGACACCGTGGTTGTCTATATAGACGGTCAAACCATGCAGTACTACGAACTAAATGACAATTGACGGCGTTATCCTTAAAGGCGTCGGGGGACTGTATACCGTTTTGACCGGGGACGGAGAGCAGATACCGTGCCGGGCAAGGGGTGTGTTCCGGCACCGAAACCAGAAGCCGCTTTCCGGGGACAAGTGCCTTATATCGCTTTCAGGCGACGGGACGGGACGGCTTGAACAGCTTCTGCCCCGCAGGAACGAGCTTGTCCGACCGCCCGTGTGCAACATTGACGCAATGCTTTTGGTGGCAAGCGAATCCATCCCGCGCAGCGACACATACCTTATAGACCGCCTTACGGCGGTTGCGGCGCATCAGGGTATAGATGTACTTATATCCGTCAATAAGCTTGACTTATCCGACGAAGATCGACTTTTGCGTATTTACAGCGATATATTCCCTGTCTTTCCGACAAGCGCCATAACGGGTGAGGGCATAGGGGCGCTTACGCGGGCGATAGCCGGAAAAACGGTTGTGTTCACGGGGAACTCCGGCGTTGGAAAAAGCTCTTTGCTTAACGCGCTTGTACCCGGCATGACACTCCCCACGGGCGAGGTAAGCCGTCATCTCGGACGGGGGCGGCACACTACGCGCCATGTGGAACTGTTCCCGCTTGCCGGGGGATGCGTCGCGGTCGATACGCCGGGCTTTTCGGCGCTTGACACCGCAGGGGATATTCCAAAGGAAAAGCTTGATTCCTGTTTTGTTGATTTTCGCCCATTTCTTGGCGAATGCCGCTTCAGCGGCTGCCGCCATAATCATGTTATGGGCTGCGCGGTGGAAGCCGCAGCCGACGACGGCAAAATAAGCCGCGCGAGGTATGAGAATTATCTGCGCATATTGCAAGGGACAGCGTCACCATAAAAATCCCCCGCCTGCCGCCACTTGTACTCACAAGGAATTTTTAAGGCTTCCCGGTCATATAACCCCCCTCTCCCTAATATACTCAAACAGAAACAAGCTGTTTGCGGAAAGGGAGAGGATTTTTTTGGAGCTTAAGAAGACTAACGTCCACCACTACGAGGTTGTAATGGACGAAACCGTTTCGATGGATCAGGGCGCGGAGATGATCGTGCCGGATTCATACCCGGACATCGCGCACATCGTGGACACCTCTGGGGTCGCGTGTCTGAAGGACAAGGCGCTTTACGCGGACAGACTTGAACTGAACGGTCTGTGTAAGGCGGGCGTCCTTTATACCCCGGAAGGTGAGACGGGACTTAGGAAAATCGACGTGAACGTCCCGTTCACGCGCACGTTCGACGGCGCTATGGAGTCTTCGCCCGTGGCCGTGGCGAACGTACGCGTTTTACAGGCCGACGCGCGAATGATCAATCCCCGCAAGGTACAGGTGTCTGTCACCATGCTTATCGAAGTAAAGGTGTACTCGCGCAAAACGCTTGAACTTACGGACGAGGTTGTCGGGCCGCCCGGCGAGTCTTCGTGCGAGGTGCTTAAAAACGCGGAGAACGCGTGGCTGCTTACCTCTATTCAGAACAAGCCTGTGACGCTTAACGAGGAAATCGAGATACCAACAAGCCGCGCCGCCATTGATGAAATACTGAAAGCCGACGTGCGCCTTGTGCCGGGCGAGATGAAAATCATCGGCGCAAAGGTTGTATTCAAGGGGCTTGCGACAGTGCGGCTTCTTTACACTGCCATGGGACGCCCGTATTCCGTCGAGCAGGAATACCCCTTCTCGCAGATCATCGAAATCGACGGGGCAGAGGAAGGGGCGAACCTGGAAGCCGCGTTGCAGCTTGCCGGGCTTGACATAGACTTCTTGCCCGGCGGCGACGCCCGCAAGCTTGCCGTTGTGCTTTATGTTGACGTGACAGTCCTTGCCTTTGCCGACATGCGCATTGAGACAGTAAGCGACGTGTACGGCATAGGGGCGTCGATTAAACCGGATATTAAAGCGCTTGGACTAAAGGCGATTGACGAGCGCACATCGCGCCGCCAAAGCGTGCGGGAAAGCATCGACGTCGGCGACGAGGTTGGCGAGGTAATCGATTCTTCCGTGGTTATCGGCCCGGTTATAAGTCACGACGGCAAGACCGGCTGCGACTGCACGGTAAAGGTCGTTTATCATACAGAAGGCGGGCGGTACGAAAACACCTCGCGCAGTATGCACGTCCCATGTCCCGCCGAGGAAGCCATTCCGGGCGAGCTTTCCGCGCAGCTTTCGGGCGAGGTTGTCGCGTCCCCGACCGCGGGCGGGATAGAAGTGCGCTTCGGCGTTGATTTCGACATGGTTCATGTGCGCGAGTGCAAACTTTTAAGCGTCGTCAACGTCACGGAAGAACCGGAGGAACCAAAACAGGACACGGGAAAAATCTGCAACGTGATTCTGCGGCGCTGCCGCAAAGGCGAAAGTCTTTGGGATATCGCAAAGCGCTTCGGTTCCACGCGCGCGGAACTGGCGCACTGCAACAAACTTGAAACCATAGACGACGCGCCCGAGGGGAAAGTGCTTTTGATACCGCGCAAGAGATGCTAGGCATAAACGCAGAAACCACAGTAGGGGACGCCTAATTGGGCGTCCCCTGCAAACATTGCAACGGCTGTATTTTCATGTGGGGAACGGCGTACTCGATGTCCCGTCTGTTCCCAACGCCGCCTGGACAATTCATGCGTCAGCCGTGACATATGCAAAATAAACGCTTGACAAAGAGTTCTTGTCAGCCTATAATTTAACAGTGTTAATTTATATTTCACCGTTAGGAGTTTTGCGTGTGTCAAGAGCAAGACAGAAGCGTCATTCAGATGAACTGCGAAACCGAATACTAGAAACCGCGCAGAGAATTATACTTGAGGAAGGTGTTGACGCCCTTTCTGTCCGCCGCGTGGCAAAGGAAATTGACTATACGGCGCCGGTTATTTACCAATTCTTTCGCGACAAAAGCCAGTTGCTGTCGTGCGCCGTAAAAGAGGGATACAGAAAAATACTGGAATCCGCCGCCCCGACTCCGGCGGGACTTACCCCCGACGAGGAACTTCGCATGTCGTTCAAAAACTTCATTGACAGGGCAATGCTGATTCCGTCCGCATACAGGGCGTTTATACTGCAAACCTCTTCCGAATTGCTGGCGGAAACATCTGTACTGGGGAAGGACGGGGACGAAAAAAGTTCGACGCTTGCAAGTGTTATTTCCAATTTGGAGACAGGGATAGAGATGGGAATTTTTAAGCCCTGTGACGTACAGCTTACGGCGAAGGTGTGTTGGAGCGCCATGTTCGGGCTGTTTTTCCGGCTTCTCGTGGAACCGGAGATTTCGGCGGAAGAAAGAGAGAAACTGCTTCAACGGCATTTTGATGTAATAATGGGGGGGATATCCGCATGACAAACGAACGTATTTACAAAATGGCGTTCTCTGGCGTCTATCCACTGCTGGTTCAAAAGGCCGAGCGCAAAGGCCGCACAAAAGCCGAGGTTGATACGGTGATACGCTGGCTGACCGGTTATGACGAAGCGGGACTTACCGCGCAGCTTGATAAAGACGTTGACTATCAAACCTTCTTTGCGCAAGCCCCGCAAATCAACCCGAACGCCGGGAAAATCACCGGCGTGGTCTGCGGTATACGCGTTGAAAATATTGAAGAGCCGCTTATGCAAAAGGTGCGCTGGCTGGATAAACTGGTGGACGAGCTGGCAAAGGGCAGGGCGATGGAAAAGGTATTAAGGCAGTGAATCTGAGAACATACGAATTTGACGCGGTTATTCAGAAAGTACCCGGACAGGACGGCGCTTATGTGGTCTTTCCATACGACATTAAAATCGAGTTCGGGAAGGGGCGCGTCAAGGTTCACGCAGCATTTGACGGCGAACCCTATGACGGGAGTATCGTAAATATGGGCGTGACAAACAATGACGGATATGTCTGCTATATTCTCGGAATCCGCAAGGACATCCGCGCAAAAATCGGCAAACAGCCGGGAGATACGATACGTGTGACGGTGCGAGAAAGAGGGTAAAACTGATATTCCCCGGCGCGCCGGTGTATGTCATAAGCGATGTGAACCCGTATTATGAAAAGCCGGGACATGAAGCCGTTGGAACGATTTTCGCTTTGAAGCCCCGCGTTTTCGATTGCATTCCGGCGTTGCCGCGTGTATAATTGTTCGCGGTGATGCCGTGTGTTCTATAAGTATTTTTCCTCTCTTCGCGGAAAGACGGTGGGCGTCGTCGGCCTTGGGGTAAGCAACAGACCGCTTGCGGAGTGCCTTGCGGCGCACGGCGCGCGCGTGACGGTGTATGACCGCGACGAAACGATTGACCCAAGGCCGTGGCAGGAAAAGGGCATAAGCCTTGTGCTTGGCGAACACTATTTGGACAGTCTGCGCGGCGAGGTGGTGTTCCGTACGCCGGGACTTCGCCCGGATCACGGCGCGCTTATGCGCGTACGCGCGGACGGGGGAGAGGTAAGCTCGGAGATGGAGGTTTTCTTCGCGCTTTGTCCGGCAAAAACTATAGCGGTTACGGGAAGCGACGGAAAAACCACCACCTCGGCGCTTATCGCGGAAATGCTGCGGGCGGAAACGGAAAGCTCTGGTACGCGGGTGTTTTTGGGCGGCAATATCGGCGCGCCGCTTCTTGCGTCCGTGCCGGAAATGACGGAGAATGATTTCGCGGTCGTGGAATTAAGCTCTTTTCAGCTTATAAGTATGACGCAAAGCCCGTACGCGGCGGTTGTGACGAACATCACGCCGAACCACCTTGACTGGCATACCGGCATGGACGAGTATGTGGCGGCAAAGCAGAGAATACTGGACTTTCAGCATAAGGACGGCCTTGCGGTGCTGAACGCGGACAGCGCCCTTGCCGCCGCGATGCGCACAAGGGGAAGGCGCGCCATGTTCGGGTGGGATACGCTTACGGACGGCAAAATCGGCGGATTCCTGAAGCCGGAGGATATCCTTATGCCCGGTCGGCACAACGCCGAGAATGTTATGGCCGCCGTCGCCGTGACCGCCGAATGGGTGAAGCCGGAAACGGCGGAGAGGGTCGCGCGGACGTTTCCGGGCGTGGCGCACCGGAACATGTTCGTGCGCGAGCTTGACGGCGTAGCTTACTACAACGACTCAATCGGTTCAAGCCCCGCGCGGACAGTCGCAGGAATCATGTCGCACACGCGCCCGATTGTGCTTATCTGCGGCGGATATGACAAAAATCTGTCTTACGAACCCCTTGCCCGTGCGCTTCCGGGGCGCGTAAAAGCGGTTGTGCTTATGGGCGCGACTGCGGGGAAGATCCGCGCGGCGGCCGAAAAGGTTCCCGGCTGTCCGCCCTTGCACGGCGCGATATGTCTGGAAGAGGCTGTGCAAATGGCAAGGGCGCTTGCGAAGCCGGGGGACGCCGTTCTGCTTTCGCCCGCGTCGGCGTCGTTTGATATGTTCAAAAACTTCGAGGAACGCGGCGACGCGTTTATGCGCGCCGTTAATGATCTTTAAAGGAATGATTGAATGCTTGACATTCGCGACACGCTTAGGTGTCTTTGTGAAAGCTCCGGTCCATCCGGTTACGAGGGAGAGGCGGCGGCGGCGGCGGCGCGGCTTCTAGCCCCGTTCACGGAACGCGTTGAAACCGACAGACTTGGCAATGTGCTTGGGTTTCTTCCCTGCGGCGAGGAGAACGCGCCCGTGGTTTTGCTTGACGCGCACCTTGACGAGGTGGGCGTTATGGCCGCCGCCAATGAAGAGGGATATGTGCAGTTCCGCACGATCGGCGGGCTTGACCCGCGCGTCCTGCCCGCCCAGACAGTGAAGTTTCTTACAGACCCGCCTGTATACGGCGTGATTGCCTGTCTGCCGCCGCACGTACAGACGGCGGACGAGCAGAAAAAGGTGCAGGGCGTACCCGATTTGTACATCGACACGGGCGGCATAGAAGTGGCTGTCGGTACGCCGGGCGTTTTTACAGGCGACGGCTTCGCGCTTGGCGAAAATCAGTATGTGTCCAAGGCGCTTGACGACCGCGCGTGCTTTGCCGTAATACTAAGGGCGCTTGAACTGCTGCCCGCCACCGAGCTTCTTCGCGGAAAGAAACGCCGCGTTGACATCGCAGTAAGCGGAAGCGTTATGGAAGAGGTCGGCGGATACGGCGCGCGGACGGCGGCGTTCCGCACGCGCCCGGAATACGCCGTTGCCCTTGACGCGGGGTACGGCAAAGCGCCGGACTCCCCGGCGGAAAGCGCCTTTAAGATGGGGGGCGGCCCCGTAATCGCCCTTGGGCCGGAGTCCAGCCGGAAAATAACGGACAAGCTTATCCTTACCGCCAAAGAGCGCGAAATCCCATATCAGCTTGAGGTGTACCCGGGTGAAACGCGCACAAACGGAACGGACATCTCGCTGTCGCGCCAAGGCGTGGCGACGGCGGTGTTAAGCGTTCCCGTTAAATACATGCACACCACGGTAGAAACGCTGCATCTTAAAGACGTGGAGAATACCGCAAGGCTTCTTGCCGAATGGATTATAGGGCTTGACGGCGCGGGAGGTGAGGACGCGTGAAGGAACTTCTAAAAACGCTTTGCGCCCTTGACGGCGTGTCGGGTTGGGAGGACGAGGTGCGCGGGTTTATACTGAACCGGGTGCGCCCGTTGGCCGACGAGCTTCGCGAGGACGGCGTCGGCAATATCTTCGTGTTCAAAAAGGGCCGCGAAAGGCGCGGGGACACGCTTTGCCTTATGGCGCATATGGACGAGGTCGGGCTTTTTGTCAACGCGATAACCGACGACGGTTTTTTGCGGGTTATCTGCTCCGGGATTGACCCGCGCGTCCTGCCGGGGCGTCCGGTGCGCGTGGGGCTTAATAAAACCCCGGGGCTGATAGGGATTAAGCCCGTCCATCTGGCCGAGCGGGACGAGCTTACCCGCGCGGTGAAAGTGTCCGCGCTTTACGTTGATATCGGCGCCGCAGACAAGGCCGAGGCGGAAAAGCTTTGCAAACTTGGCGACCCGATAAGTTTTGTCTGCCCGCCCCTTGAAATGGGCGGCGGGTTTCTGCGGGCGAAGGCGATTGACGACCGTGTCGGCTGCGCGGTTCTGATTAAACTGCTTGAAGAGGAACAGGCGCGCGACTGCTGGTACGTGTTCACCGCGCAGGAAGAGGTCGGGCTTAGGGGCGCGCACGCGGCGGCGTTCGCGCTTAAACCGGACAGGGCGCTTATTATAGAGGGGACAACCGCCGCCGACCGCCCCGACGTAAAGCCCCATAAGCGGGTATGCGTACCGGGCGGGGGAGTGGTGATACCCTATATGGACGGCGGCGCGGTCTATGACAGGGGGATGTTCACGCGCCTGCGCGGGCTTTGTGAAAAGCATGGCATACCGTGGCAGACGAAGGAGTATGTCTCGGGCGGAACGGATGCCCGCGCGGTTCAGCAGACCGCCGAAGGCGTACGCGTCGCCGGAATCGCCGCCGCCGTGCGGTACTTGCACTCCCCGGCGTCGCTTGTAAAACTGTCCGACGCGGAGGATATGCTGAACCTTGCGCGGGCGTATACAGCCGATCCGCTGTAGGGGCGGCGTTCTGCCGTGCGTAAAACTCCCCGCAATTAAGATGGCGCGCCGAGGGCGTCGCGCCCTACAAACATTACGGCGTCGCCGTACGCGGTTCGTCAATACGCAGCAGGCCGGACATAGACTGGCCGTGCGCGGAGAAAAGCCATAGGTACGGCAATACATCGCCAAATCCGCAGACTAAACCCCCGTATAAGCGGAAAGTTCTTAGAAAACCAAGGGTTTTCTAAGGCGCATTTCTTTGTTACTTTCTTTGGGCGAAACCAAAGAAAGTAAGACCGTT
>JAISVI010000110.1 GCA_031271665.1 Oscillospiraceae bacterium | reverse complement strand
GCGCAGGTGGGTTCGGACATAACACGCGCACTATATTTCTTTGTCGTCGGAAAGCAAATTATCGTCACCCACGGATTCGTCAAGAAAACGCAAAAGACCCCTCCCTCTGAGATTGACAGAGCCAAACAATACCGAAAGGATTACTTGAGCCGAAAGGAGAATGGCAATGAGAACATTTGACGCATTTCTGAAAGAGCAACTGCAAGACCCTGAGTTCCGAGCTGAGTACGAGGCTTTGGAGCCGGAGTTTGCAATCATTACCGCCATCATAGAGGCACGGAAAAGCTCAGGGCTCACGCAAAAAGAGCTATCTGAACGGACAGGAATAGCGCAGGGGGACATCAGCAAAATAGAGAACGCTAACGCTAACCCCTCGTTGGAAACCCTGAAACGCCTCGCGGCCGGTATGGACATGAAACTCAAGCTGGAGTTTTTGCCGCTTGAGAAGCAAGGTGTGAGGGCATGAGTGAATTGTCTGATGGCATCATGCGCGGACTACAGGAAATGCTCGACCACGCCGAGGGTAAAACCTCCAGATTGAAACTTGCTCCCGACGGGACGGTCATAGGCGTGGAATACAGCCGCGTTTGCGGTCGGGACGGCATCCCGTACATTTTGTCCGTGAAACATGGACATTCATGCGTTTGCCGCGGACATCCTCAAAGCAAATCTTGACAATACAAGCAGTTTGCGATATTCTATAGACGAAGGGTCAGCATATATAAGCAGAGGATAGGAGCAGATTGTGAACGTCTTATACTTGATTCATCATGCAGGGCAGGGCGGCACGGAAAGGTATGTCCACACCCTTGCACAAAGGTATAAGCAAAGCGGACGAGCCGTACCGTTCTTCGTTTTTACCGAGGAAGGTGTGCTTGCAAGGCGAATGCGCGATTTGGGGGCGGTCACGGTTCAGATGCCGCTTTCAAGCCGCTACAGCCTTGGGGCGGCGCGGCGTTTGGCCGCGTTTTGCAAACAGCATGACATTGACGTCATACATACCCAATTCCTGCGGGAAAACTACATCGCGCTTTTATCAAAGAGTTTTTACCCAAAGCCGCGCGTCATATACACAAACCACCTTATACTTGCGAATAATCTTATTACCCGGGTGTCAAACGCCGCCATGTCGCGGCGGCAGGACGCGGTCATCGCCGTGTGCAATCCCGGCAAAGCCCAAATGATAAAAAACCGCATTCCCGAACGGCTTATAACCGTTATACATAACGGCGTTGACCCGGCAGAGTGGCAAAGCGGCGGCGGGGCGGCTGTGCGAAAAGAGGCAAATGTTCCGGACGGAGTTCCGGCAATACTGTACGCCGCGCGGTTTGTACCGGGCAAGGGGCATGACTTTCTTTTGAAAGCGCTTTCGCTTGTCGCGAACGATCACCCATTCCATCTGCTGCTTGCCGGGGAGGGAGAGCTTAGGGGCGACATACAAACGCTTTCCGAAAACCTTGGTCTTGCGGAAAGGGTGACGTTCCTCGGCTTCCGCGAGGATATGCCCGCGGTTCTGGCGGCGGCCGACCTGGGGGTCAATTCGGCGGGAACCGAGGCTTGCAGCTTTAATATACTCGAGGCGATGGCCGCCGGACTGCCCCAGGCGGTGGCCGACGCGGGCGGCAACGGCGACCTTATCTCCGGCGAGAACGGGCTTTTGTTTGAATACGGCGACGCGGATTCAATGGCTTACGCGCTGTCGCGCCTTCTGGGTGACGCGGAACTGCGCATGCGCTGCGCCCAGAGGGCGCGCGAGGATGTGGACGGGCCGTTTAATATAAATACCATGCTTGACAGGACCTATAAGATTTATATGGGAGAGATGCAAAATGGAAACAAATAAAAAGCGCTTTAAATTCAACTTTATTGACATCGCGATTGTTCTGATTGTCCTTGCGGCGGGCGCGTTCTTTATAATACGCTATGCCATGCCCGGCGAAACAACGGGCGCGGGTGCGGTGCCGTACACCCTTACGTTTGAAAACTTCGAGGTTGCAAACGATGTCTTTGAAGGCAAATTTGCCGAGGGCGACAGGGTGTACGACAATATAAGCGGCAATTATCTTGGCACCATTACAAAAATAGAGGTTCAAAACAGCAAGACGATTGTACCCACAGCGGAAGGCGAGCTTAATCTCACGTCGCGCCCGATGCATAGCTGGCTTATCGTTACCGTTGCCGGAGAGGGCGGACTTTCGGACATAGGCGGACTTAGGCTTGGCGGCACCACCTATCTTGAAAACAGGTCGGTAGAGATAAGAATTAACCACACGTACATATACCTTCGCCTTTTTAGCATAGATAAGGCATGACGACTGATTTTACAATTGAAAACAGCGCATTCGCAAGTCTGGCGGCGCGGTTTTTTGGGTGGATTATGCGCCTTATTCGCGCTTGCGCCGCGCTTAGGATTTTGCGGGGAAGCTTTGTTTTTACATGGCTTACGGGGCATATGCCCGTAACCGCAGGGGCGCTTACCGCGCTTTTGTTTATCGTCCCGCACGCCCAGTATAACAATCTGATAAGCCTTGTTATGATGGCCGCGCTTACCGCGCTTTTGATTTTCGGGTCTGCCGCCGGAAACTGCCCGGAGATTAAAATGCCGCGCATAGGGGTATATGCCGCGCTGTTTGGGGCTGCGGCGCTTTGCGCGGCGTTTTTATCGACGTCGTTTTCACTAAGCCTGCGGTTTTTGCTGTTTTACGTAACGTCCTTCCTTGCGCTTGTGCTGACGGCAAGTATACTGCGAAGCCGCACGGATGTTATGCGCTTTCTGACGCCGCTTCTTTGCGCGGTGACTCTAAGCGGGCTTTATGCCTTTTATCAATTGGCCACCGGGATTAGGGTTGTGCGTTCGCAGGTGGACTTCGCGGCAAACGCGGGCATGTCCGCGCGCGTGTATTCGTTTTTTGATAACCCCAACAATTACGCGGAGATACTTGTGCTTACGCTTCCGTTCTTCCTTGCGTTCTTCTTTCTTGCCAAAACTTTTCGCGGGAAGCTTTTCGCGGTTATAGGCGCGCTTCCGGCGGCGGCGGCGATGGTGGCCACGCTGTCGCGTTCGGGTTGGATGGCGCTTGCCGCCGGTATTGCGCTGTTTTTCCTTTTGACTTACCGTTGGGTGCTGCCGATTATTGCCGTCGCGGTCGTGATTGCGATACCGCTTCTTCCAGACGTGATAAACCGGCGCATTATGACGGTCTTCAACGGACAGGACACGTCAATCCAGTACCGCGCCAAGATACGTCTGGCTATGATGCCCGCGATAAGGGATTACTGGGCGCTGGGTTCCGGGCTTGGAAGCGACACTGTGCTTAAGGCCGTTCTCGCGCACCGGGGCGGAATCGCCACCGTCGGATTTGCGCCGCATGTGCATCAGACATTCCTTCAGATATGGTTTGAAACCGGGATTTTGGGCGTTTGCGCGTTTATCGGCACACTTCTTACCTTCTTCAAAAGGACGCTTGGCGCGGTTATCGCCGTTCCGCGCGCGAAACTTGCGGGACTTAAACGCCTTCTGTCCGTCCCGAAAGGCATAATGCTGACCGTCGCGGGGATTGCGGGCATAACCGGGGCGCTTATTATGGGCTTTGTCGAGTACATTTGGTTCTATCCCCGTGTCATGCTTATGTTCTGGCTTATTTTCGGCGTAACCGTATCCGCCGCGAAGGCGGAGAGCAATGAACAATTGACAATTGATAATTGACAATGAACAATTATTAACCGAGTATGCTATAGGGGATGCCCATTGGACGTCCCGCAGGCTAACAACAAATTCGTAATTCGGACGGCGCGCCGAGGGCGTCGCGCCCCTAC
>JAISVI010000083.1 GCA_031271665.1 Oscillospiraceae bacterium | reverse complement strand
TGATTACCTGTACTGGATCGAGAATGACAGAAAAATTACGCGGAAAATCAATGACTTATTGCGTGATATCGAGCGTAACGGTCATGGTGGCATCGGCAAACCAGAGCCTTTGAAACACGTTATATAATATTTAGAATGTCCATGTAGGGGCGACCGTCCTCGGTCGCCCGTGCTTACGGGATTCTACATGGATGCGGGCGGTCGGGGACGACCGCCCCTACAATTTGTCATTAGTCTGGATATTGCCTCCCCTGTCAGGCCTCTTTTCTGAACTGTACGGGGGTGACTCCGTAGGACTGTTTGAAAAGGCGGTTGAAGTTCTCCACGTTTTGATAGCCGACCTCTTCCGCTATGCCCTCCATTGTCATCGAGGTTGTTTTAAGAAGCGCGCGCGCTTTTTTAAGCCGGATGGACTTTACTATGTCGGTAAAGGTCTGCCCGGCTTTTTCTTTCAAAAGCTTGGACAGGTACGGCGTTGACAGATAAAAGCGCTTGCCGAGTTCTTCAAGCGATACGGTTTTGAAGTTCGCGCGTATATAAGAGACTATTTGCGCAAGGCGCTCGTCGCGCTGGAGCATAAAAGAGGCGATTTCGTCAATCTGGTTGACGGCAACGGTAAGCGCGCTTACCGACGCGTCCATAATATCCTCGTGGACGCCCGCGCCCCAGTAAAGGCGTTCCTGATAGCTTATTCCCACATACGCGATTGCCTTGGAGCTTGACCCGCTTGTAAGCGCGTGTTCTTCATAGGAAATAAGCTCGTAATCAACGCCAAGGTGCTTTTTAAGCGCGTTGCTTACCGCGTCAAGGCGTCCGTTTCCGCTTCCGGTTATAAGGATTTCCTCGTTTACGCCGACAAGCGAAACCTCGGCCAAAATGCCGTCAAGCTGTCTGTAGTGGCACTCGGATATATGGAAAAAGCGCTTGTTCTCCATAAACTGTGTTACAAATACCTGATGCACCCATTCGGGTGTCAATTCCCTGTGCTCGCGGTCAGAAACGTCCTTGACCGCGTAGCCCACGGCCTCTTTCATGCGCTCGGGGAGCTTTATGCCGAAATTCTTGCTTAGTATAAAGCTTACCCCGCCCTTGCCGGACTGACTGTTAATGCGTATGACGTCCGAATCGTACTTGCGCCCGACATCCGACGGGTCTATCGGCAGATACGGCACGTCCCATATATATCCGCCGTGTTCGGCGCGCCACGCCATGCCCTTCGCAATCGCGTCCTGATGCGACCCGGAGAACGCCGTGAACACAAGCTCGCCCGCGTAGGGGTGGCGCATGTCCACGCTCATGCGCGTAAGTCTTTCGTACGCGGCGCTTATCTCGCCCATGCGCGAGAAGTCCAGCTCCGGGTCAACGCCCTGGGCGTACATGTTCATCGCGCAGGTGACGATGTCAAGGTTTCCCGTGCGCTCGCCGTTGCCGAAAAGCGTACCCTCAAGGCGCTGCGCGCCGGCGAGAAGCCCCATCTCCGCGTCCGCAACGGCGCTTCCGCGGTCATTGTGCGGGTGAAGGCAAAGCGTAACGGCGTCGCGGAAGGCAAGGTTTTTGTGCATGTACTCCACCTGCGCGGCAAAGACATGCGGCATGGCAAGCTCGACCGTGGCGGGTATGTTGATTATGGCCTTGTTCTCCGGCACGGGACGCCAGACGTCAAGCACCGCGTTGCAAACCTCCAGCGCGTAGCCCACCTCGGTGCCGGAAAAGCTTTCCGGGCTGTACTGGAACGCGAAATTCCCCTCGGTTTCCCGGGACAGCGTTTTAAGCATCTCCGCGCCCCTGACGGCGATTTGAAGGACTTCCCGCTTGCTTTTCTTAAAAACCTGCTGGCGCTGGGCCACGCTTGTCGAGTTGTACAGGTGTACAACCGCGCGCGGCGCGCCCTTAATCGCGTCGAAGGTTTTGCGAATGATATGCTCGCGCGCCTGGGTAAGCACCTGGATGGTGACGTCCTCCGGGATAAGGTTTCGCTCGATAAGCGCACGGATAAACTTATATTCCGTATCCGAAGCGGCCGGAAAGCCGACCTCGATTTCCTTAAACCCCACTCTGGTCAAAAGGGAGAAGAACTCAAGCTTTTCGTCAAGGCTCATCGGCTCGATAAGCGCCTGATTGCCGTCCCTAAGGTCAACGCTGCACCATATCGGCGCCTTTTCAACATGATCCCTCGCGGCCCAATCGTATGTGACGGTGGGCGGCATGAAGTAGTTTAACTTGTATTTCTTGTAATCCACAAAAACACCCGCTTTCTGCAAATCATATTAGCACACTGTCGGGTTTTATTGGTAGTGTGAAATTTAATCAATTTAGTTGACTTATTTTAACATGCTGACCAATTCCCCCGTTATTCACTTTCCGCTGTTGAAATCCCCGGAAGAGAGGGCTATACTGTTATAAGCGCAAGAATTTACAGGGGGGATAACTGTGCAGTACCGTACCGACCCGAAATCGGAGAACAGACTGTCGGCGCTGGGCTTCGGCTGTATGCGATTCCCGCGCGGGATCAGCATCGACCTTGCCAAAAGCGAAAAGCTTGTGGCAGAGGCAGTCGGCAATGGCGTCAACTATTTCGACACGGCTTACATCTACGGCGGCAGCGAGGACGCGCTTGGCGAGATACTCCGCAAGAACAACCTGCGCGGCAAGGTTTATATCGCGACGAAACTTCCCCACGGCAATTGCAAGCGGTACGAGGATTTTGACCGTATTTTCAGCGAGCAGCTTTCCCGCCTGCACACGGAGTACATAGACTATTACCTTATCCACAACCTGTCGGATTTAGAGTCGTGGAAGCGCGTCGTATCGCTTGGCATAGAAAAGTGGATTGCCGAAAAGAAGGCAAGCGGGCAGATACGGCAGATAGGGTTCTCGTTCCACGGCGCGCAGGCGGAGTTTATGAAGCTTCTGGACGCCTTTGCGTGGGAGTTCTGCCAAATCCAGTACAACTACATGAACGAAAACTATCAGGCGGGTCTGGCAGGACTGCGGAAAGCGCACGAGAAGGGCTTGCCCGTCATTGTAATGGAACCGCTGCTTGGCGGCAAGTTGGCAAACGGCGTTCCCAAGAAGGGCATAAGTCTTATGCGGGAGGTCAGACCCCAAGCGTCGCCCGCCGCGTGGGCGTTGAAATGGCTTTGGAATCAGCCGGAGGTAACGGTCGTCCTGTCGGGAATGAACGCGCCGGAGCAGCTTGCGGACAATATCAAGGCCGCCGAAGAATCCGAAGCGGGCGCGATGACCGAAAAAGAGCTTGCGGTCATTGAAAAAGTCAAGGGTATTTTCGAGGAGCGCTATAAAGTTCCTTGCACGGGCTGTAATTACTGTATGCCCTGTCCGCATAAAGTAAATATCCCCGCCTGCTTCGCCGCGTATAACGCGTCTTACGCCAACGGCTTTGTCACGGGTATGACGCAGTATATGACAGGCACAAACGCCTTGCACTCCCCGAACGGCGCGGCAAAGTGCAAGAACTGCGGGCTGTGCGAGAAAAAATGCCCGCAGCATATCAAAATCCCGTCAGAGCTTGCGAAGGTCAAAAAGCGCATGGAACCGTTCTGGTTCGGATTGATGCTTGGCATCGCCAAAAGATTTATGGGAGGTAAGGAATAATGACGCTTTATGAAACCGTCTTTGTCCGCCGAAGCGTGCGGCAGTATGACAAATCCCCGCTTGACGCGGGGGTTTTGGCCGAAATCCAAAGTTACGCCGCCGCCGCGAAACAGCTTCCGGGGCAGTCCGCGCGCTTTAAGACCGTTGACTCAAGCGGGCTGAAGGGCGGCATTGCGCCGTACGCGATACTGGCGCACTCCGGCGGCACAGACGCCGAGCTTGTGAACATCGGCTACACCCTTCAGGGCGTTGACTTATACCTGCAAAGCGCCGGGTACGGAAGCGTGTGGTGCGGCATGGCCTCCCCGCGCGAGGGAGCGCCGGATTTCCGCATCCTGCTTGGCTTCGGCAAGACTGAAGTCCCCCTGCGCGGCGGCGAGGGCGACTTCAAGCGCAAGAAACTCTCCGACATAAGCGACGCCGACAACGCAGTCGCCCGCGCCGTGCGGCTTGCGCCCTCGGCGGTCAACTTCCAGCCGTGGAAATTAAGTTTTGAAAGCGGCAAGTTTACTCTGCGCGTAAACGTACACGGAATCGGGAGGGTGCTGCCCGGCAAGCTGTATCTTTACGACCTCGGCATCGCGCTGAAGCACGCCGAGCTTGCGCTTCAGCACGAAAACAAGACCGTCGCCGCGTTTTCATTCGGCGGCAACGGCAAAGATTTTATGGTTGAGGCAAGGTACGAATAAACCGCAAAATTCAAACTGCACCGGATTGTACAGACCGTACAATCCGGTGCAGTTTATTCATTGGCCGGGGTTTTTGCGTGACTGTGCGGCATCTAGCCGGTTTTTATCTCGGAAATGCATTTGGGACATACGTTTTTGCCCCTGTAGTTTATAAGATTGTTCGCTTCTCCGCAAAAGACGCAGGTAGGCTCGTATTTTTTCAGAATAACTGAATCCCCTTCCACATAAATTTCAAGGACGTCCTTTTCCTCAATGGCAAGGGTCCTGCGTAATTCTATCGGCAAAACGATACGCCCAAGATCGTCAATCTTCCGTGTAATCCCTGTTGCTTTCATATGCAACCTCCATTCGCGGCAATTTTTGTTAAAAATGTACAGGCGGCGGCTTTTTACCGCTCTATTTTATTATATAGCGCCAAAACGACAATGTCAATCCACTCCATGTAAAAATGCGGCGAAAAGAATAATTTTTTGTCTAAAACAAGTCAAAATATGGTGAAAAGGTGAATTACTATGGCTTTGTCGTATGTTTTGCTGATTTTGGCCGTCGTATCTGTTATTTTCGGCGCGGTCACGGGCCGCCTTTCGGAAGTAGGCGCCGCCGTTATGGACGGCGCGAACAAGGCCGTCGAGGTCGGGCTTGGGCTTGCGGGCATACTGTGCCTTTGGGGCGGACTTACCGAGGTTATGCGGCAATCCGGACTTATGGAAAAACTGGCGCGTTTGCTGCGCAGACCTTTAAAGCGCCTTTTCCCGGACGCGGCGAACGACAAAATCGCGCTTGAAAGTATCGCGGCGGGCGTATCGGCGAACATTCTGGGGCTTGGCAACGCGGCCACGCCGCTTTCCATACGCGCGGCGTCGCGCCTTCACGAACTTGGCGGAAGCACGGGCGAAGCAAGCGACTCCGTCTGTATGCTTATGATGCTTTGCTGCGCTTCAATTCAAATCATACCCGCGACAATTGCCGGGGTGCGAAGCGCGGCGGGCGCGAAAGTGCCGTTTGACGTGCTTCCTTCAATATGGATATCCTCGGTAATTGGGTGCGTGACGGCGGTTGTGATGGCAAAGATACTGTCGCGCTTTTGGAAAAGGGGCGCGTTAAAATGACCATGGCCCTTCTGCTTACGGGCATTCTGGCCTATGGCTTCGCGCGGAAAACGGATTTGTTCTCGGCAATGCTTGACGGCGCGAAAGAGGGGCTTTCGGTGCTTTTCCGCATTGTCCCCGCGCTTGTGGCGCTTCTCGCGGTCATTGCCATGCTGCGCGCCTCCGGCGCGATGGACGCCGCCGCCGACCTTTTAAGGCCAGTGTTTGACTTGGTTGGCATACCGCCGGAATGCGCGCCCCTTATTATTATACGCCCGCTTTCCGGAAGCGGCGCTTTGGCCGTCGGGGCAGAAATAATCGCCGCGTACGGCCCGGACTCGCTGATCGGGCGCACTGCGGCGGTCATGCTTGGTTCCACGGAAACCACTTTTTACTGCGTGGGCGTTATCTGCGGCGCGGCGGGCATAAGCAAAACGCGCTATATTATCCCCGCCGCCCTTTGCGCAGACGCCGTCGGCTTTTGGGCAGCCAGTTGGGCGGTGAAACTGCTTATGCCCTAGCTTCCGCCCGGACTTACGCTTAGGTTGTCGGTTCCGTTCATTTCAAATTCCGCGATATAGTCGCGGATACGGGCGTTAAGCTGCTCTGCGTCGCCGTCGGACAACCCCTCCAGGGCAAGGTCGCGCCGCGCAAGCTCTTCGGCCAATATCTCGAAGAACACCGTGTCCTCGTAGTCCATAATTGCGTCGTGTATACCGCCCTCGACAAAGGCGCGCGAAGGGACGGCCACGCCGTCCGACATTTCGGTAAGCGCGGAAAACCCCGCCGCCTTTGCGCAGGCGAACAGGTGCGATTCAAGCGCGTCGTAGTCCTCGAAACGATCCTCGCCGCGAATTGAGTTAAGCACCCAGTTCCCGATGTAGCACATGTCAAGCATACGCCGAAACTGTTTTTCGGTCAGCTCTAGATACATAAACAAGCCCCCCATCGCACCGCTTTGCGTGATCCATTTAAGTATATCGCATCGGCAAGAAAAAAGCCACAGTAATTTTTTTGGGAACCCGGCTACAGTTGTACAAGCGTCCATGTTGCACAGGTAACTTGCAGGGGCGGTCGTCCCGATCGCCCGCAATCCAAAAAAATGCGACAAGCACGGGCGACCGAGGACGGTCGCCCCTACACGTAAATACGGCTTAAAGCCTTCAATTCCGGGGCTTTTATTTTTCTAAAAAATCCCCTTTATAATTTTCTTGCGAGAGTGTGCTTTGTGTGTTATAGTATAGGATAACCTCGTGTCGATTCCGCGTGTAATCAGATGAATACATACTCCGAAGGGAGAAGCGTGTACTATGGATATTACCACCATCATCGGATTGGTCTTCGCCGCCATTATGATTTTTTACGGCGCGTTTTCCTCCGGCGGCATATCCGCCCTTGGCGGCCTTTATGACTTTCCGTCCCTTGTCATAACGGTTGGCGGAACCGTCGCCTCGGTCTTCGCGTCAAACCATCTGGGGCAGATCAAGACGCTTGGCAAGGTAATCGGCAAGGCGTTCAAGAACACGAATTATGATTCCAAGGCCACAATCGACTCTATTATCGAGCTTGCCAACATCGCCCGAAAAGAAGGCTTGCTCGCGCTTGAAGAGGTTGCGGAGAAAATAGAGAACCCCTTTATGAAGAAGGCGGTCAACCTTATGGTTGACGGTACCGACCCCGTGCTTTTAAAGGACATTCTCGAGGCGGAGATAAGCGCGATGGAAGGCCGCCACGCGGCCGGCGCGGCAATGCTTGACGGTATCGCGGCCATGGGGCCGGCGTACGGTATGCTTGGTACTCTTATCGGTCTTATCAACATGCTTAAGAACCTTGACGACCCGTCAAACCTTGGCGGCGACATGGCCGTTGCCCTTGTCACCACCTTCTACGGCTCGATTATAGCCAACGTGTTCGCAACGCCCGTGGCCACAAAGATACGCACGCGTAGCGGCGAGGAAGTCATGCAGATGGAGCTTATCCTTGAGGGTATCCTTTCCATACACGGCGGCGAGAACCCGCATATTATACAGGAAAAGCTTCTTTCCTTCCTGTCCAAGACAGAAAAGGACGGCGGCGGCAAAAAGAAGAAGGGCAAAGCGGAAACCGAAGAGGCAGAATCGGAGGGCTGATGCCCGTACCCTCTTTTATAAACAGGCATAGTTTGCTAAAAGGAGCGATGCGGCAATGGCACGGGAAAAGAAGGAACAGGCGGCGCCCACCGGGGCGTCTTGTCCGGCTTGGCTTGCCACGTACGGCGATATGGTCACGCTTGTGCTGACATTTTTTGTGCTGCTTTTCGCGTTCTCTACCCTCGACGCGGCGAAATGGCAGCAAATTGTCGAGGGACTTAGGGGAGAAACCCCCACGCTGATTGCCGAATCACAGCCGCTTAATATCCCCAACCCCCCGTCAATTGTACAGAAACCCTCTGCCGACCCGGGTACGGAGGCAAGCGACCAGGCATGGCAGGAACTTTTCGATAACATCCTGAAATTCTTTGAAAGCCAAGAGGCAACTAACCCTCCGGGCGGCAACGACGGCGACCTTGCCGATTTGGAATACGCCGCCACCCACATAACTATCGAGCTGCCAAGCCGCTTCCTTTTTGATTCCGCCCGTTTTAACCTGAAAGATGACGCGGTGGATCTTATGGCGGCTCTCGTTGATGAGATACGACCGCAGATGGGGATGCTTCGCGGGGTCACTATCGAGGGACACACCGATACCGATCCCGTCGGCGCGGGCGCAATATACAGGGACAATTTTGAACTGTCTTTTCGGCGCGGGAATACCGTTCGCGACGCGTTCCTTGTAAGTCTTCCGGACATACCGGCGTCTTTTTACGACGTCCAGGCGAAGGGCGAGGACTTTCCTAAGGTTGACGCGGGCGAGGAGTATGAAGGCGACCTGCTTGACGGCGACGAGCGCAGGGAATGGGTGATGAGCCATAACACTACGGAAGAGCAGAAGGCGCAGAACCGGCGCTGTGTCATCATCCTTAACCGCAACCCCAATGCCGAGGTTGAATAAGCATTTTGGGAAGGCCGCTTTGCGAACAGCGGCCTTTTTACTTGCGCTCGCGGCGCTGACACAGGCGGCGGTCGCAAAGCCGCTTCGGCTTTACACGGACTATTCCCAAATGACCGAGAACGCGAAGCTGTACGGCTCGGACGGGGCAAAGTACCTTTCCGCCCTTGGCATCGTGTCCGATTTGGGGATAATGGGAAGCAATCCGGCGATGAACGACGGCGCAAGCCTTACGCGCGCGGAGTTCTATGTGATGATTTACGTCCTGCGCAACGGCACGGGCATGACCGCGCCATACGCGCACGCGCTTTCAAACGAAACAATCCCGTTCGACGACATTAAGCCCGGAGAATGGCATTATCCCTATTTCGTCTGGGCATACCAGCGCGCGCTTACCTTCGGGGTGGCCGCGCGTCAAATGGGTCCGGACGTACGCGTTGACTATTTCCAGTGCCTTCAGGCGCTTATGGCCGTACTGGGCAACAGCAACGCGCGAAGCGGTATCGACTATTCAAATCAAGTGGCTGTTTTGGCGTTTGCGGAAACCACCTTCCGCCTTTCGCGCGCCTTTATTCCAAAGGATGAAATGTCACTTACGCGCGGCGAGACCGCCGTGCTGATATCCCATATGCTTGAGGCAAACCCGATTACGTACAGCGAAACCGGCGCGGTCGTCAAAGATGAAAAGACGTATCGGGAGATTTATTTTGACGTATAGACATTTCTAAAACCTGAGTTTTTTAGACAGTCCGGTATGGCAGACGCTCTTTGCGGGGATAATTACCCCATAAGGAGCTGAGGCAAATGCAAATCGACCCAAGAAAGCGGTTTCTTCTGCTGACCGCGCTTGCGCTTTGTGCCGTCGCTCTGACGGTGCTTACTTTTTTAACGCGCGGTTATGACAAAGGGGAAGCGCTTGACGTAAACGCGCACACGCCGCCGACACAGTCTACCGCGTACGCGCGGGAGCTTTCCGACGCGTTCCCGCAGACGCGGGAATCCGCCGTCCCCCCCTCCCCTCCCCCCGCCCCGCCGGAGGAAAGCGCCCCTGCTGCGGAGAATACTTTTATAATCCGCACACATAAGGGCGTCATTGCGGTGTTTGAAAAAGGCGGCGCCGAGCCGGTTTGGACGACGGATACGCATGTCGCCAGACTTCAGCCCGCAGATCAAATAATGCTTCAAAACGGCGTCGAAATAGCGGGGCGCGAGGCTGTCGCGCATTTTTTAGAGGGGTTTTCATATTAGGCACAACTTGGCATAGACAAAACCCCAAAGGCGTGATACAATGATCCTGCTGACAGTTTGCCGGGAACGCGAACACCCGGGCAAAGACTGATTTGGAGGATTACGTAAATGAGCGAGGAATACGGCGCGACTTTTGTCACGCTTGTGGACGAGGAAGACGGCACCGAGACCGAACTGGAACTTCTGGACACCCTTGAGTACGAGGGGCAGACATTTGCCGCCTTCTATGTCGAGGACGAAGACCCGGAGGAAGAGGGCATTGTCATCCTGCGCGAGGTGAACGGGGAAGACCAGTACGAATCACTTGAGGACGACGAGCTTCTTGAAACCGTTTACGAGCTTTTTATGCAGCGCATACAGGAAGACGAGGAAGACGACGCCGAATAGAACACGGGGTTCTTAGCGCTTTGATCCCTGCTTGGTGCGTGACGGGTTCTTTTAAACCCACAGCGTTATTTTGGGATTCCGAGCTTCCGTCTGGGATGGCAGGCCTCCCGGCTTTTGGCCGGACGTTGGAAGCCGCGAAAAGGCGGAGAGGTTGCCCACCTGCTACTATGTGCAGGTTATAACGGGGCTCGCACGGCCCGGCGGGGCGCTTTAACAACTACCGGGGTACTCTGGTTACACTATAAAACGGCAAGGCACACACCGGTGCTTTGCCGTTTCGCTTTTTCGTCAGACCGAGAGAAGATATTTTTCAAGTTCCGGAAAAGGTATCGCAAAGGCGCAGAAATTCGGAAATGTCACGCGTTTCTCCGCGCACTCCGGGGTCTATACCCGCCGCCGAGATTTTTTGGGAAACCGCCTGCCGCGCAAACTCCGGGAAAGCGGCGGACAGCGCGTTGTGAAGCGTCTTGCGGCGCATGGCGAACGACGCGCGGCTTATGCGGAAGAAAAGCGGCTGCTTATCCTCCGGCACAAGCGCGCTTTCGCGCCGCGTCATAAGCATAACCGTTGATACCACGTTGGGGCGCGGCATAAACGCCTGCGGCGGGACATCAAAAAGCGCCTTGGTTTCACAGAAAACGCGCGCGAACACGGTGAACGAGCCATACTCCGCCGTCGCGGGCGGCGCGGTAAGGCGCGCGGCAACCTCGCGCTGGATCATAAGCAGCATCGCGCGATAGCGCGTTGCGCGGATAAGCGCGCCTATCATATCCGACGTTACCGAGTACGGAAGATTTGCCGCCGCCACAGGGACAAGGCCGTTAAACTGCGCGTCCGCAAGCGCGTTAAGATCAACGCGAAGCGCGTCGCCGCGCAAAAGCGTAAAATTCCCGCGTTCTTTATAGCGCGATTCAAGCACGTCTGCCAGACGGTGGTCTACCTCAATTGCCGCAAGCTTGTCCGACGCATCTAAAAGCGCCGACGTCAGCGCCCCGAATCCGGGGCCGATTTCAAGCACGCCAGCCGGCGCTCCGCCCGTCATGTCACGGATATACCCGGCCATGCGGCGCGGAATTTCCGGGTCAATTAAAAAGTTTTGCCCTCTGGCCTTGGAAAACGTAAACCCAAGCGGCCGCAGGACGCTTTTTATATACGCGGGGTCATAAATGTCCAAAGGTATCCCTCCCCGCAGATACTATACACTTTTTAGGGCGGCGGTTCAAGCCATGCTTTCAACATGCCCAAAAACCAAGCCCTTATTTTGTGCAACTTTAACAAATTTTAAAAAAGCTGTTGACAGCTATTGTCCGATATGCTATATTTATATCAGCAAGAAGAAAGGACTGAGTCCCATGGCGTCACATCAGTGTCCCCGCGCGGGCGGGGCGGAAAAACTGAATACGGCCATTCGGGCGATCCTCTGCTAAACGTACTTGGGAACGTCATGCGCGCGCGGGAAGCGGCCACAGCCGTCGCGGCGGCGCGGAATACGGCGTTACGGACACGACCTCTTCATGGGTTGATTTAAAGCAGGGATTGGCCACACCGAAAGGAGAGGCACACCCGGCAAGGGTTTGCCGACGGACAAAACCTTTCAGCACGGCGGCGGGCATCCGCCGCGGAGATCAGGCACAGACGGTAAAGGGGCGGCGAAGAAGCCGCCCCTTCGTTTTATGATTTTTATGGACAGTTTGCACAAGGGCGTGTATACTTGAAGCGCGGAGGGGTGATAACGCTTGAATCCGACAGACGTAGATTTTGCCAATGGAATTAAACAGGCTCAAGTCGAAACTGCGGTTTCCGTCGCGGAAAACCTTCGTGACAGAAAACCGGGGCGATGGCTTGCGCGGCGTGATACGACTACGGAAGAGTATGAAAAGCTTGCCCTGCAAGCCGCCGAATCGCCCGAGGAGGCATCCGGGCGCGTCTTCGCGGAGTGGTCAAATACGCTTATACACAGCGACGTTTTCGGCGGCGTCAGGAGTATGCTTAACGAGAAAGTTTTAGAAATACGGCTTCTGGGGCGCAACGCGCGCTATACGGGGGATTTAAGCGTTCTTTCTTCCGAGGAGGCCGGTTTTATCGCCTTCGCGATTGACACCTTTTCCGACCTTGTTGAAATCTACGTTACAGACGAGCTTGGTTATAAGGATATTTGGCTTGTACACGAAGATCTCAAGGGCGGCAAAATGCTTGCCGAAATCGGGGAATGCTTGGATTTCCTTAAAAAGAACGGCTTTGTGAATGTAAACTACCGTCCGCTGACCCCGGAAAACTTTATAAGCTGCCCAGACAGTCCCCTTCTTCATATCGCGTTTGGTGGTGAGTGCGATGCCTGCTGACGCCCACAAACTCAAATACGAACTCTGCAAGGATTTTTTTGCGCATGGGATAAGCGATAAGTTCAGCTTTCCCGACTGGTACATAAGGGGCATGTATACCGCCATTTATCATTTGACCGCCTGGCATTACGCAAGGCGGGGCGAGACAGACCTTACGGAAAAGGCGCTTGCGGACAAGTACGCGCCGGGCGGCGAGCTTCAGGCATACGCAAGCGAGTTCTTCTTTTTTGAAAGATGCCGCACGCAGTCGCTTTACCCGTCCCTGCGCCTTACCTCGCGCGAGGTAAACGCGGCGGACGCGTATTTCACGAAAATAGAGGCGGCGCTTCTATAGGGCGGGCGTTAGGCGAGGTGTTCGCGCACATGTTTAAACTAAAAACAAGGTATACGGCCTTTGGGCTTGTAAGCATACCGTTTTCATGCGACCCGGTTGGGACTGTCCTTTTATACAGCCAGAAGGCATCTTCGGCGGCGTCCGCCGTCTTTCAGGTATCCGCCGCCGCAAACTTTATCGATTCCGCCGCGGCGGCGGCTCGGGGGACGGGCAGCGCGAACCGCGCGCTTCTTTGGTTTGTCCTTCTTGCCGTAAGCGTCGGGTGGCGGAGAATCTCGCCGGGCATTGGCCGCTATTTCTCGGGACGCGTGGCGGTGCGGGCGCAGGCACAGATGTGTATGGCATTTACCGAAAAGCGCGCAAAGCTTCATTACCGCCATATTGAAAACCACGAAAGCTGGGATCTGACAAACCGCGTGTGTACCGACGTTATGGTAAAGGCGGAGGATATGCTTACATGCCTTGGCAATCTGCTGTTTTCGCATATGGGGCGGTTTTTTGGGATACTTATCATCGTGACTACCCAAGTGTGGTGGATGGGGCTTGTGACGATAAGCGTGTGCGTCGTACTGGTTTTCCTTTCAATAAAAAGCGGCGCGGCCAACTATAACGCGCACAAGGCGGCGTCGCAGTTCGACCGTAAGCACCAGTACCTGTCCGAAGTGCTTACCGGGCGTGAAAGATAATCCTTGACGAGCCAACGGCGGCGATCGACCCGATCGAGGAAACAAAGCTTTACAAGAAATTCACCGAGCTTTCCCGTGGAAAGACCGCGGTAATAGTCACCCACCGCCTTGGCTCGGCGCAGATTGCCGACCGGATCGTCGTGATGAAAAACGGCCGCGTAAACGACATCGGCACGCACGCACAACTGATGTCTCGCCAAGGCCCGTATGCCGAGATGTATGCCGAACAGGCGAAATGGTATCAAGACAGTTAACAGTGACAAGCAGAGATAGCATGTGCCCGACAGCCAGATGTTCGTTGGTTTGGGAGGTGGAGTCAACAGCCGCCGCAGAGTTGTCGCAGATGCGGAAGCTATATGAACTCGGCTTATTGGAGCGATTGACGCCGTCCCCCTGCACCACGGTTTAGAAAGCGGTTCAGACCCCGCAATTATTAACTCTTGACTCTTGCCCTTACTTGTGTTACACTCGACTTCGCCATCAAGGGGCATGATGTAATGGTAACATACCGGTCTCCAAAACCGTTTTTGAGGGTTCGAGTCCTTCTGCCCCTGCCAAAATGGAAGCAAAACCACCGTTGTCGCCCCGGCGGTGGGTGGTTTTGCTTTTATAGTCATTCTACCTGAAAAACGCTCCACAGAGCATCGTCGAGAGAAAGCTGTTCTGCCAAGACTTCCCGCAATTTGCTTTTAACCCAAGCCCACTTGTTCTCAATAGGATTCAA
>JAISVI010000041.1 GCA_031271665.1 Oscillospiraceae bacterium | reverse complement strand
GGAAACCGCAGACTCGATATTGTTGTACGCCTTTGGCTTTCCGACCTTTGTGGTGGATGCCTACACCGCCCGGCTTTGCGCGAGGCATCCGATTGAAGCGGGCGTGAAGTACGCGGCGGTCAAAGCTTTCTTCGAGGATAACCTGCCGCATAGCGCGGAGGTTTATAATAACTTCCACGCGCTTATCGTGATAAACGCCAAAGAGCATTGCAGGAAGAAGTCGCTTTGCAAGGACTGTCCGCTTGGCGAAACGTGCAAGAGGATTGGCGTGGCAAGCATAGGAGGGTAAACCACCATGATACTTGAAACAGACAGGCTGATTCTACGCCCTTGGCGCGAATCAGACGCAGAAAAGCTTTATGAGTACGCGAAAAACCCCAATATTGGCTCTTCGGCGGGTTGGCCGGCGCATACAAGTGTCGAAAACAGCCGACAGATTATCCGCGATATTCTGTCAGCGGACGAAAACTATGCCGTAACGCTTAGGGGCGACGACTCCGCGATTGGAAGTATCGGACTGTTAATCGGGGAGAAAAGCAATCTGAACATAAAGCCGGACGAGGCCGAGATCGGATACTGGATTGCCGAGCCTTATTGGGGGCAGGGGTTAATCCCGGAAGCGGCGCGAACAATTATCCATTACGCGTTTGAAACGCTTGGAATATCAACATTGTGGTGCGGGTACTTCGACGGCAACGAAAAATCCAAACGCGCAGCCGAAAAATGCGGTTTCCGGTTTCATCATACCGAATACGGAAAAGAATGGCCGCTTATAAACGCCGTGAAAACACAGCACGTCACATTCCTTAACAAACAGGCGTGGCGCGATTTGCAGGGCATTTTGGGAGAGGTAAACATTTGAAAGAGCGGCTTCAAAAAATTATCGCGGCACGCGGGGTTGCGTCAAGACGCGCCGCCGAGGGTATGATAAGCGCCGGACGCGTGACGGTTGACGGTGTCGTTGCGGCGCTTGGCGACAGCGCCGACCCCGAAATCCAGCGCGTTGAGATTGACGGCGTGATGCTTCCCGAAGCGCGGGAGTATGTTTATATAGCTATGTACAAACCGCGCGGGGTGGTCACTACGCGGAAGGACGAGCAGGGGAGACGTACGGTTCTGGATATTCTGCCGCCCGAAGTGCGCCATACCGTCCCGGCGGGTCGTCTTGACCTTAGCTCCGAGGGGCTTTTGATACTTTCAAACGACGGGGACGCCATATACGCCCTTACGCACCCATCCGCGGAGGTAGAGAAGACGTATATCGCGTGGTGCCGCGCGGAAGACGGCGGCACGATAGAGGGCGCGCTTGCGGCTTTGCGCCGCCCTATGGTAATAGAGGGGCAGACACTTTGCCCGGCGAAGGCGCGCGAAATATCCCCGGGGGTTCTCCTTATAACGGTGCACGAGGGGAAAAACCGCCAGATACGCAATATGTGCAGGCAGGCGGGACTGCATGTTACGCGCCTTAAAAGAAGCGCGGAGGGGGGCATTTCCTTGGGTGAATTAAGGCCGGGTCAGTGGAGGTATTTGACGGATACGGAAACACAGTATATACTGTCATTAAAGGAACGTGCCGGGCCGGAGCGAAGGACATGAAAAAAGTGGCGGTTATCGGCGCGGGTCCGGCGGGTATGATGGCGGCGCTTGCCGCCGCGCGCGGCGGCGCGGATGTGCGTTTGCTTGATACCAACGGGTTTCCCGGGAAAAAGCTTAACATCACCGGGAAGGGCAGATGCAACCTTACAAACGACTGCGACTTGGACACGTTTATGCGTAACGTGCCGCGCGGCGGAAAATTCCTGTACGGCGCGTTTTCTGCGTTCCCGCCGCAGGAACTGATGGCTTTTTTCCAGTCTCGCGGGGTTAGACTTACCGTCGAGCGCGGCAGGCGGGTGTTTCCCGAAAGCGGCAGGGCAAGAGACATAACAGACGCGCTTGCCGCGGCGCTTGGGGAACAGGGAGTTACGGTGGAGAAAGCGCGGGCGCGCGCGCTTTGCTTTAGTGACGGCGTCCTCAGTGGGGTAGACTGCGGGCAAAGGCGCGTTCAGGCACAGTCGGTTATCGTGGCGACCGGGGGGATGTCATATCCGCTTACCGGTTCGGACGGAAGCGGATATGCGCTTGCGGCGCAGGCCGGGCATACCATTGTTCCGACCGAGGGGTCGCTGATTCCGCTTCTCTCGCCGGACGGATTCTGCGCGGAGCTTACGGGGCTGTCGCTTAAAAACGTGACGCTTTCGCTTGTAAGCGCGGACGGGCGGCGCGAGTGGCGCGACGGGCCGGGGGAACTGCTGTTCACGCACATCGGGCTGTCAGGACCCCTTGTGCTGACCGCCTCGGCGCACTGGCAGAAGGATTGGGACGCGCGCATTGACCTTAAACCCGGTCTTACCGACGAACAGCTTGACGCGCGCATACTGCGCGATTTCCGTGAACGCGGCGGGCAGACGCTTGATAACGCTTTGCGCGGGCTTCTTCCCAAAAGTCTTGTTTCGGTAATCCTTGGCATATGCGAAATTCCGCCGGACACGCGCGTAAGCGCGGTGACGCGAGACAGCCGCCTAAGGCTGCTAAATGCGCTGAAGGCGATGCCGGTTCGGATTTCCGGCAAGGCGGATATCGCCGAGGCCGTTATAACTCGCGGCGGCGTTGACGTACGCGAGGTGTCGCCCAAGACGATGGAGAGCAAGCTTGTCCCCGGACTGTACTTCGCGGGAGAAGTGCTTGACGCGGACGCGTATACAGGCGGGTTCAACCTTCAAATCGCGTTCTGCACCGGATACGCGGCCGGTATGTCAGTTAACAGTTGACAGTTGTCGAGTCCGCTTCGCGGACGTTAAAATATCGCGCGTCGCGCGATTCCATAGTTGGTCGTTGCAAAAAAAGGGAGGGAAAATCAATGACAGGGGTAAACAGCAAAGAACGCTTCAGCAGCCGTGTGGAGAACTATGTGAAATACCGCCCTACTTACCCGCCGGAGGTGATCAATAACCTTATTGCCAAGACGGGGCTTAACGAGGGTTCGCTTGTCGCGGACATCGGATCCGGTACGGGTAAGTTTACGCGCGCTCTTCTGGAACGCGGGATTAGTGTTGTGGCCATCGAGCCGAACAAGAACATGCGAAGCGCCGCCGAGAGGGACTTATCCGGCTTCCCGGGATTCCGCTCGGTTTCCGCAAGCGCCGAGGAAACCGGCTTGCGTACGGATTCTGTTGACCTTATAACGGCGGCCCAGGCGTTTCATTGGTTTGACCACGCGGCCTGTAAAATAGAATTCCGCCGTATTCTGAAGCCGGGCGGAAGCGTGTGCCTTATCTGGAATCGCCGCGAGACAACACCGGAGTTTATGAAGGAATACGACAAGGTTATCACTCGTCTGCATATGCAAAAACCGAGTAAAGAGCATCACAGGATTAACAGTGCGGTCTTTAATGACTTTTTCGACGGAGACTTCGAGACGAAAGAGTTCTTTTGGCGTCAGACGCTTGACCTGGAGGGGCTATGGGGGCGCTCGCAGTCCAGTTCATACGCGCCAACGCCCGATCACCCGAACTACGAGCCGCTTAAAGACGCGCTGCAAGATCTTTTCAAGCGCTATAGCACAAACGGCGTCGTGCGCTTTGATTACAGGACGGAAATGACAATCGGACATCTGTAAGAGCCTGTTTACCATCTGTTGTGCGGCGGTCTTTTGGCTAAATTCGCGTTCCGCCGCGTCAAAATGCTCGTGAATGCACAAAGCATTCACTCCGCTTTTTCCTTGCGGCACAT
>JAISVI010000040.1 GCA_031271665.1 Oscillospiraceae bacterium | reverse complement strand
CTTGTCCGAACCCTTGGCCAGAAGATACTGGGCGTTGGTACCGTCACGCTTATAAGCACCGATAAGTCCCACGGCGAACTGGAGCTTAAAAACATAAAGCATCCCGACGACGTGCGCCGCTTTCTAAGCCAGCAGATCGAAACCCAGCGCACCAAGCGCGGCATCTCAAGCCGCGAGTTTCTTGGAATGGGCGACGCGGACGGCGCGGACGGGGAAGGCGACGGGCTGATTTGACGCGGGTCTGTTATATACGGCGGTAACGGAGGCATCGGAATGGAAAAGATAAGCCTGTCCGGCTTCGGACGCTGGACGCAGCTATGAACGAGTTCTACCGGCAGATATACTCGGTGGTGGAAGGCGTGCCGCCCGGAAGGGTGATTTCCTACGGGCAGATTGCCCGGATTCTCGGGCGGCCCCGCGCCGCGCGGGAGGTCGGGCGCGCCATGCGCATATGCCCGGAGCATATCCCGTGGCAGCGGGTGGTTATGGCGGACGGCAGCGTTACGGGCGGAGAGTGGTCGGAAATACGCAGAATGCGCCTTGAGGAAGAGGGCGTCCCCTTCCTGCCGGACGGGCGGGTGGATATGTCCGCGGCGGGAACGGAATGATAAGCGATAACGGGCATGTTGAAAATTGCCCGCTCCGGCTTTTCCGCTTCGCGGCTGTCAAGCGAGCAAGCTCGCTCTTCGCCGCAGGCGCTTTGCGATGCTCGATGGCGGCAGACGTCTGCCGCCACGATGGCATAGCCGCCTGTTCGCAAGCACTGCGCTCGTTCGCCTTGCAGGCGAACACGCAACTTTCAACACTTCGATCAAAGATGGTGACATAATGCCGGGAAAAGAAAGCACGCCGCGCGAGTCGGAAGGCGGACAGCTTGCGATGCTTACAAGCATACTTAACGGTATGGACGCCCTTATTACCGTTTGTGACCCCGAAACCTTTGAGATACTGTTCCTTAACGACAGTATCAGGGATTTTTTCGGCATAGAGGGCGACGGCGTCGGCGAACTTTGCTATGAACTTCTTCAGAATCAGGAAAAGCCGTGCGAGGAGTGCCCTTATCTGCAGCTGCGACAGAAGCCGGATCAAGTCCGCAAATGGATACACAAAGAGTCGGTTAAGGGCAGCATACTAAGCAAAACGGCGCGCTTTATCGACTGGCCCGGCGGGAAGACGGCACATCTTGAGTACGCCACGGATATAACCGAGGCAAGGATGGCGCGGGAAGCGCTTGAATCAAGGGAGAAAATGCTTGGCGCGCTTGTCCAGGCGGCGCTTGTCCTATTTTCGCAAAACGAGGACAACTTTTTGGACACAATGACCGCGGGCGTCAACATTATCGCGGATATAATGGGAATTGACAGAATGTCCGTGTCCCGTTACGATGAAAACACGGACGGGCTTTATGCCTCGCAGATTTACCTGTGGAACAGGGAAAAGGATTCCGCCAATACGATTCCGGGATTTATAAACAACCCTTATATCAAGCAAAACCCGAGGTGGAGGGATATTCTGTCGTCGGGGGAGTGCGTAAACGGCCCGGTCAGCCTTATGCCGGAGGCCCGCGCGATCAAGCAATTCGGCTGTTTGTCGGTGCTTGCCGTGCCTGTGTTTGTCGGCGGGGCGTTCTGGGGCTTTGTCCTTTTCGAGGATCTTAAAGAAGAGCGCGAGTTTACGAACAACGAAGCGGATATACTGCGCATGGCGGGCATAATGTTCGCCAACACCGTTATGCACAACGAGACCGCCGCCAAAATCCGTCTTGCCGACAAGCAGCTTAAGCGTATGATGCAAGAGATTGAATACCAAAACCATCTTCTGCATACCGTAAACCGCATTTCGGCCATCCTTTTACAGGCGGAAGGCAAGGCGTTTGAAAGGGACTTGCTTCGCTCAATGGGCATTATGGCCGAGGCCGCGAGGGCAGACCGCGTTTATATATGGGAAAACTATTTAAAGGAGGGCGAGCGGTTCTGCCGGCAAACTTACGAGTGGTCAGAAGGGGCGCCGCCGTTACAGGGAAGCGACATTGTAAGCGCGGTTTCCTATCGCGACACCGCGCCTAACTGGGAAAGGGCGTTCCTGCACGGCGAGTGCATTAACGGCATCGTAAGCAAGATGCACACGGTTGAGAAAGACTTTCTGAACAGTCAGGGAATCCGTTCCCTTCTGGTTGTCCCGATATATTTGAAAGAACAGTTCTGGGGATTCGTCGGCTTTGACGACTGCCACAAAGAGCGGGTGTTTTCCTTCAAAGAGGAGCAAATTCTGCGCTCGGCCAGCGAGCTTATCGCCAACGCCCTTATCCGCAACAGCATGGAGAAGAGCATCCTGTATCTTGAAAGCGAGGCCGACAAAATTTACTACGATCCGCTTACGGGCATATATAACCGACGGTTTTTTGACAGTACCGGGAATCAGCTTATACGCACCCTGTCCCGCTCGGGCGGAAACCTAAGCGTGATGATGATCGACATTGACTTTTTTAAGCCCTATAATGACGCCTACGGTCATGTCAGGGGCGACGCCTGCCTGAAAGCCGTCGCGGAAACGCTTAAGGGTGCGCTTACAAGATCCGATGACTTTGTCGCGCGCTATGGCGGCGAGGAGTTTGTCGCCGTGCTGCCAAACACCGACGAGGCCGGGGCGCGAATGATGGCGCAAAGGCTTCTTAACGCCGTGCGAAGCTGCGAGATTCCGCACAAAAGCAGCGACGCGGCAAGCTGCGTCACCATTTCCATCGGGGTTACGACGGGAAAGGCCGGGCATACGCAAAGCGCCAACGACTATGTCCGCCGCGCGGACGCGATGCTTTATGAATCCAAACACAGCGGGCGCAACAAGTATACTTTCGCGCGTATGCTGGATAGTTAAAAGCCTGTTCCCACGGGCGGAAGCGCCCTAAAAACGCCGGCCTCCGCATAAATGCGGAGGCCGGCGCGCACATACAACGCGGGTTTATTGCTCGGTATAAACGCTTCTTACTATCGCCACAAGTTTAAGGGCGTCGCCGTACTCGCCAAAAACGAATTTAAGGCTTGCCCAGTCGGTTCTGACCGCGCCCTCGGTTCTTTCTCCCGGAAAGTACAAATCAACCATATATTCCTCGGGGTATTCGGCCAGCACGTTCTCGATTGCGTTGCCGGTACGCAGAACAGTCCCGAATCCCGCCGCAGGGGCGGCGGAGAAATCGCGTATTTGTAAGTATTCCCGGAAAAACCCCTCGCCCGTAAGGGAAATGGGCTGATCCGTCTGGTCGGAAACGCCCCATATGTATTCTTCCGAAGAGCCGCTTATCGCCTTGATTTGACCGGGCATCAGGGTTTGATTCTTTGTTTTGTCCACCGTGGAGAACGGGGCAAACAGACACCCGCGCTCCGGGTGTGTAAGTTCGCTTAACGAAGCAAAGTCGGCCCTGTACACGGCGCTTGCCGCAGTCAGCGCAAGCTTGTAAAGCTGCGTGTTTTCGTACCGGTCGGGGGCGGCTGTCGGAAGGGCTGAGACATTCACGGACGGCATCGCGTCAATGCCGGAAGCGCCCGGATAGAGAAGCGCCGTCAGTCCCGCGCCAAATCCCGCGCCGAGTACGCCAGCCAAAACTACCGATACCCACCGTCTGATATGAACCGCCTCCTTTCGCAAAAATGCGGATACAGCAGCGTTTGCGCGGCGCGGCACCTCCGACGCGCCATCCGAATTGCGAATCTGCCGATGCTATGACAAAATCATTTTATACCTTTTGCCCATAAAAAGCAAGCGTACGGATCTGAGGGGTCAAAGGGTACATAAGACAAGGCGCGCCGTCTAAGCCACGCCTTTGTCACACGCGCAAACAGGGCGCATCGAACTCCCCTTCGGTGCACCCTGTTTGCCTATCGCAATCCCCCCGCTAGAAAGCGTCGTGATACTGCGTACACATAAGCAGGAAGGCGCCCATGCCGTGCAGATCGTTTTGTACTGTCGGGCGGTTTATATAGAAGTCGTAATCCCCCACGCCTGTGCCGATGCAGATATTGGAAACTATAAGGTCTTCCCCTTGGAAGGTAAGCGTGTCGATGACGCCCCGATAGCCCCTGTGCGCGAATTTCGCGTAGGAACTGTCAAGTATCCCGCGCTTTACGGATTTCGAGATGGCGTATGTATAAAGGCACGAACAGGATGTCTCAAGCCAGTTGCCCGGTTCAGAACCCTTGTTGACGACTTGGTACCAAAGCCCCGTCTTCTCGTCCTGATAGCGGATAAGCGCGTTTACGATGTCGCGCTCGGCGCTTATAAACTCCTGCCGCCTTGGGTGGTTTTCCGGGATATAGTCAAGGATGTCCGTAAGAGCCACCGCGTACCAGCCGATGGCGCGCCCCCAGAATTCCGGCGACAGGCCGGTTTCCTTGTCGCACCAGTCAATGACCTTGGAGTCGTCCCACGCGTGGCGCAGAAGGCCGGTTTTCGGGTCTGTCATATTGCGGCGCATAAGATCCATGTTCTGATAGATCGTCTCGTAAAGATAGGGTCTGTCGAAGGCGCTTGCGTACATGACGGAATACGGGCCGATCATGTAAAGCGTGTCAAGCCACATCTGGTTTTGGCGGTGATACTTGTGCCAGAAACCGCCGCGGGCGTTGGTCGGCCACATCTCGACAATCGGGGCGAATTTGTCCAGCACCTTTTTATAGCGCTCGTCCCCGGTGTCCTTATAAAGGTTAAACAGCAGGATGGCCGGCTGCATGTCGTCGAACTCGCGCACGTCGCAGTGTTTGATTTCACCGTCTTCGTCGATATAGTAATCGACCCACGCCTTTATATAGTCACGGTACTTTTTCTCGCCGCAGAGAAGGTATGTGCGCTCCATTCCCGAAAGGAAGACGCCCTGGTGGTAGTGGAAACCGTTCTTGGGCGGAAGCTCTTCCACGGTGAATTTTCGCATAAGCGTATCCGCGCCCTGTTTGGCATAGTCAAGCGCCGTTTTCATGGTATGCCCTCCTTCTTCAAAATCAACAAGCCGATTGCGGAACGTGACGATTGTCGGGCGGTCGAAGACCGCCCCTGCAAGCCTGCGCTCGTTCGGTTCGGCTTTGCTGAACGCGAACACGGGTTTTTAGAGCGCCCTGGTTTTGAGTTACCTCTAAAAACCCCCGCTCCGGCTTGCGATGCCGCGGCATAGCCGCCTGTTCGCAAGCCTGCGCTCGTTCGGTTCGGCTTCGCCGAACGCGAACACGGGTTTTTAGAGCGCCTTAATTATAAAGCGCCTTGATAAGCGTCTTCGCGCATTCGATTTGATCAGGGATGTTGCCGTCTTTATCCTGAACGCGCCAGATATCGGGGGTTATTTCGTCTGCGATGCAGATATTGCGGTCTTCGTCAAAGCCGAACTCAAGCTTGAAATCTATAAGGGTAAGGCCAAGGCGCGCAAGCTCTTTTTTAAGCACTTCGCCCGCCATAACAAGCAGACCGAGCGCCTTGTCATACTCGCCGGGATTAAGCATCCCCTTCATAAGGCAAAGGCGCTCGCTTATAAGGGGGTCGCCCTGGGCGTCGTCTTTAAGCGTGACCTCGGTATACGGCGGGTCGAAGGGAAGACCCTTTTCAAGGGTGAAACGGCGGCACATGCTGCCCGCCGTGAAATAGCGCAGCACAAACTCAAGCTTGGGGACGCTTACCTTTTTCACCTTCATAAGGCATTTGTCAAGGTCGGCGCCAAGGTAATGCGTGGGGATGCCGTTTGCCTCCATAAGCTCGAAGAAAAACTTCGAGATTGCAAGCCCCGTGCGCCCCTTGCCTGAAACGCTTCCTCCCACGGTGTTCGATCCGGGGTCGAACACGCCGTTATCGCCCGTGGCGTCGTCCTTGAAAAACAGGAAATACTCCCCTCCGGATTCCAGAACAGATTTCGTCTTGCCGTCGTAAACCGTATTCAAGCCGCTTTCTCTCCTCACTTTTGGGCTTGCTGAATAACCGCACTGTTACGCTTCACAACTTTTTTCGACCGGCAAATTCGGAATTTTTTGCTTTGATTTCTGCGAAACAAAGCTCTAAAATTCTGAATTTGACAACTCGCACCTTCGGTGCTTCGGGTCGAAAAAGAGTGGTTCAGCAGCCCTTACTTTATAAGCGTAACGCCGCCGATAACCGGCAGCGGCCTTGTTTTGCCGTTAACCGCGTTGAAAATGCCGAATATGCAAAACCCAAGCAACACCAGACTTGGAAGCCCAAGCGCCGACGTTACCACCCAACCGAAAAACGGAATCCAAGAGAATATAGCCGAAAGGGTGCCGCAGACGATCCCGTACGCCGCCTCAACGATAAACAGCACAACTCCTTGGTTGGTGTGGTATTTTGCAAAGGGTGAGGTTTTATGCGCCCCGGTCAGCAGCGGAACTAGGACCAGTACCCCGATATACGCGAGTATTGCCATAAGCTTATTGTCCTGCGCGTCCTGAATGTCCGCCCGCGCTCCTCCGGACGGAGCATATCCCCGATCGCCCGCCTTCGTCGGGTTTCCGCAGCTTGGGCAGAAGCCCATGCCGTCTTGAACCTTAGTACCGCACTTCGCGCAAAAGGCCATCCCTTCGTCCCTCCTTGTCAATCGCGTGCTGCAGCGTTTATATCACTGCGGGAAGCGTCTTGCCGGAATCGCCTTGGCATTAGTATAACAAAAACAAAGGATGATATCAACCTTTAAGTAGAAAAAGTCAATGATGGCTTGACAAACCGCTTGACCTAAATTATAATAGCGCTGTAAACTGCGGCCCGTTGGTCAAGCGGTCAAGACGGCGGCCTCTCACGCCGCAAACAGGAGTTCGATTCTCCTACGGGTCACCAGACGTTCCATTATGCGGCCTTTCGGGTTTGTATAATGGAACGTTTCTTGCTATTTATTTAGAAATATGTTAGACTAAGGCAAAATGACAAAGCCGCCTTGACAGAGAGGTATTTAAATGCTTGAAAAAAGAATTTCCGGCCAAACGGTTTTCAAGGGTCATGTGTTCGAGGTCGGTGTGGATCGCGTAGAGCTTGAAAACGGGCGGCGCGCCGAACGCGAGATTGTGCGTCATCCGGGCGGGGTGGGCATACTCGCGGTGGACGCGGACGGACGCGCGGTGCTTGTGCGTCAGTTCCGCTATGCGGCGGGGCGGGAAATGCTTGAAATACCCGCCGGACGGTTAGAGCGCGGCGAAGACCCGCGCGACGCCGCCCTGCGCGAACTTAAAGAGGAGACGGGCTATTCGGCGGGCGAGTGCGTCCCTCTGGGCGGGATAATCCCGACGGGCGGCTATTGCTCCGAGCGTATTTACTTGTTTCTGGCGCGTTTCCTCACCCCCGGCACGCCAAGCCCCGACGAGGGCGAGTTTGTGGAAACCGTACCTATGCCGCTTGATGAAGTTGTTAAAGAGATCACGGAAATGCGCATTGACGACGCCAAGACGATCGCGGCGGTGTTCCGCGCTCGCGCGGTGCTTGGCAGCCATGATATTGCGGGGGTGTGATAATGGGTTCAAACGGAAAGACCGTCCTTATAGTCGAGGACGAAAAAACCATCGTAGATATACTTGAATTCAATCTGAAACTGGCCGGATACACGGTGATTGCCGCCTTCGACGGCATAACGGGTCTTGAGATGGCGCTTAACGCCAAACCGGATCTTGTGCTGCTTGACATAATGCTGCCCAGATTGGACGGCTTTAAGGTCTGCCGCGCCATACGCGAGAAGGACGCGCTTCTTCCTGTGCTGCTTCTTACGGCGCGCGAGGAAGAGGAGGATAAAGTCCTCGGCCTTGAAATCGGCGCGGACGACTACATAACAAAGCCGTTCTCCATAAAAGAGCTTCTTGCCCGGGTGAAAGCCAATATCCGACGCACCATGTACGACGCCCAAACGGCCGAGGATTCTGCGGACACCCTTACCGCCGGCAAGCTTACGCTTAATCAAAACCGCATGGAGGTGCGCCGCGCGGGCGAAACGCTTGAACTAAGCCAGCGCGAGTACGACATCCTGTGCTATCTGTGGAAATCCGGCAAAGTGACAAGCCGCGAGGAGCTTATGGAGAAGGTCTGGGGATATGACTATTACGGCGACCTTCGCGTCGTTGACGTGGCCGTCCGCCGTCTGCGCGAAAAGCTTGAGGAAAACCCCGCCGAGCCGCGGTATATCCTTACCCGCAGAGGTGCGGGGTACTATTTTGACAACGAACAATTGACAATTGACAATTGACAATTCGTACGCTCTAAAAACAAGCGCATCGCAAGCCGGAGCGGGGGTTTTTAGAGATACCCGATTGTCTGCGTCTTTTGTTTTGAGAACTGTTTGCCCCTGCGTCCAACAGTGAAATACCGGATTCATTGTCAATTGTCAAGGCGGTGGTGTTCTGTTTAGAAGCCTTTATATCAAACTTGTTCTTATACTGGTTCTGCTTATCGTGTCGCTTATGGCGGTGGTGGGCGTATTTTTGATAACCGGCGTGTCGCAGTTCTATATGAACGAGTTCTCCAAGCAAATGGAAGACGCATTCAACAATAACGATAATATGTCAAGACTGCTTCACGACGCTTCGGACGGGGCAAACGCCGCGTATGTCCTCGCGGATGTGGTGCGCTCTTATTCCGCCGCGCTTGGCATAGATAACCGCCAAAGGTTTTTCTTTATTTTGGACGGGCGCGACGGCAAAGTGCTTGAAAGCTCCAACGCCGATATGGCGGGAAGGGTGGACGCCACGCCAAACGTGCTTACGGCGCTTTCCGGCGACGAAGCCGGGTTCGCTCTTTCCCCGGCCGACAGCATATTCGACTGTGCCGTTCCGGTGGTGTCCGCGTCCGGCACGCGGTATATCATATATATCGTGGACACGCGGGAAAGCCTTCAAACCCTTACCGCTTCGCTTGTGACCATCGTGGTCGAGGCGGTGCTGTTCGGGCTTGCTATTTCGATAATGCTTGCGCTTTTGTTAAGCAAGACCATGACCACGCCCATTGAGAACCTTACCCGCTCGGCGGCGCGCGTGGCGGGCGGCGACTTTTCAAGCATACCCGATACGCAGTCTTCGGACGAGATCGGCGTTCTGACCCACACGTTCAGCCATATGGCCCGCGTCCTCCGGGAAACCCTTGAGGCCGTGGGAAGCGAGCGCGACAAGCTTGGCACCCTTTTCCTTCACATGACGGACGGGATGATGGCCTTTACCCGGACGGGGGCGCTTTTGCACATAAACCCCGCGGCTATACGCCTTCTTGGCATCGACGGCGATATGCGGGCGGACTTTAACTCGCTTTTGGGCGACGCGGCGCGGCTTGACGAGTTTTCCGAGCTTGTCCCGCCGGATTATGTCGAAAAGGCCTTCGAGCGCGGCGGCAGCCATTTCAGGATTTTTTTCGCGCCGTTCGGCGCGGATTCGGGTGGCGGAGTACCCGCCGAGGGCGGCATAATGGCGGTTGTACACGACATTACCGAGCAGATGCGCCTTGACGCGGTGCGGCGCGAGTTTGTCTCAAACGTCTCCCACGAACTGCGCACCCCGCTTACGAACGTGAAAAGCTATGCCGAGACAATTATGGATAACGAGGGGCTGCCGGACACGACCGTGCGGGATTTCGCGGGCGTCATCGTGGGCGAGGCAAACCGCATGACGCGCATTGTCCAGGATTTGCTTACGCTGTCCAAATTCGACTACGGCAGAATGGACTGGCGTATATCCCGCGTTGACTTCTCCGTCCTTCTGCCCTCGGTGCGCCAGGCTATGCTCCTGGACGCCCAGCGCCGGGGGCTGGAGCTTGCGCTTGAACTGGGAAGCGGCCTTTGTGCCATATACGGCGACCGTGAAAGGCTTGAACAGGTGATGTTCAACATACTTTCAAACGCCATGACCTATTCCCCCGACGGAGGAAGTGTTTTTATAAACGCCTACGGCGACGGCGCGCGGATAATCATACATGTGCGCGACACCGGCGTGGGCATACCGAAAGAGGACATACCGAAGGTGTTCGAGCGGTTTTACCGCGTTGACAAGGCGCGCTCGCGCTCGTTCGGCGGCACCGGGCTTGGACTTAGCATCGCGCGGGAGATTGTGCATAAGCACGGCGGCGCAATACGCATAGACAGCGAGCTTGGCGCGGGAACAACTGTCACTGTCAGTCTTCCGATTGACGGCGGACTGCGCGAGGGTGTGGAAGGCGAATGAAAGAACGATTAAAAACCGCTGCGCTTGTCGTTTTGGCGTCGCTTGCGCTCTTTTTGGGATGGCAGACTTGGGCGTATAATCCCACCCTGCGCGAGCTTATGCCCGCCGACGCTTTGGGCATCGATCCGACTGTTTCCGGCAATCCCCGCCGCACCGAGCTTCCGCCCGCCGCCCAGCCCATACAGCTTGCCCAATTCCGGGACGGTACGCGAACGGCCGCGCTGTGGGACAGCGCCGAAATCGCGCGGGCTATGCCGCTGATACGGCAATTGCTTGGCGACGCGCTTGGCTCTGCGGGGGAAGCCCAAGCCGCGCGGGAGGAAGACTGGCGCGGCGTCCTTGCGGGGGACGGAATCTATCTTAGATATACCGAGGCAATCCCCCTTAGCGCCATTGGCGAGTGGAACGCGGTCACCAGCGGGATTGACGGGGACGCGCTGCGCATTGCCTTGTGCGTGCGGGAAGGCGCGCTTTGGATATGTTACGAGAACCCGGACGGAAGCCGGTTTGTCTGCCAAACCGCCGCGCGGGTCGAGCTTCCCGACTTGGGTCTTGAAACACCCTGTTTCTTCGCCTTTGAAAGGACGGATTCCTTTGGCCGGACTAACCCGTTTGAACTTCTGCCGCAACCCCTTCCCGTAAGGCCGGACATTGCGGTAACGGTGCCGGACAATATGCGTGAGACGGCGTATCCGCTTCTGCGCGCCCTTCGGATAGATCCGGAATTCTCTTCGCCCTATGTGGATTCGGACGGCGTGGTTAGTTTTGTAGAGGGCCGCCGTCAATGCAGTGTGTCGCCGGACGGATTTATAGAGTACAGCGACCTTGAGGGGGAATCCACGGACACACAGCAAAGCATGACGCTTCCGGAGTATATTGAAGAAGCGCGCGTACTGTGCGCCGCGCTTGGCGGCGTGCTTGGCGGCGCGCAGTGGGAACTGCGAAGCGCGCGGATAACGGAATCGGGCGCGAAGTTTCGCTTCGGCGTTCATATTAACGGCTGTCCCGTATTCGGCAGAGACAGAGCCTACGCGGACATTACCGTCGAGGCGGGGCGTGTGTCCGAGGCGTATTTCCGGGTGCGGCGCTATACGCCAAAGGACACTTTATCCGAGCCGCTTCCGCTTGAAATGGCCGCCGCCGCCGCGCCCGGCAGCCGTACGGCCTACGATTTAAGCCTTGGGTACTTGGATGGGGGAGAGGAAGTCATCCGTCCGATGTGGCTGATAGACTGATAACGAAGTGTTGTAAGGGGCGTGGACTTTGGACAGACGCGGCGTAAAGACAATGCTTATAGTTCTTCTGGCAGTGACGGATATCCTTCTGCTGGGACTTTGGGCCGTGCGCGAGCTGCGTGCCAAAGCCCACCGGGACGAGGCCGCGCGGCTGCTTATAAGCGCGCTTTCCGATGCCGGGCTTACGGCGTCCGCGGAAAGCATTTCTAATCAGTCCGGTCGTGTGCTGGAGTTCATCCGCAATCCGCAAAGCGAGTCCGCCGCCGCGCTGTCAATCTTGGGTGAATGCGCGGCCGAGGATATGGGCGGCGGCATAACGCAGTACCGCTCGGCGCTTGGCTATGCGAACTTCCGCGACCGCGGCGAATTTGAAATTGTCCTGTTCCAGCCGCGCGTCCTGAACGAAGGGGAGATAGGGACGCTTGCGCAGCGCATGGGTCTTGGGACTGCGGACGCCACGGCTTTAGAGCGCGGAGAACACGGGTATACTCTCTTAAGGTATGGCGAGGCGCTTCCGGTATGGGGCGAACAGGCGGTTTTTCTTACCGACGGCGAGGGGCGGCTTATCGGCGTGGAGGGGAAATGGCTTATCGGCGACAGCTATGCGTCCGCGGAAACGCAAAGCCGAACTTCCGGCTGGGCGCTGCTTTCGCTTGCGTATGCGCGTTCAGACGCCGGGATGCCCGCCTGCGCGCTTAAGGAGATGAGCCTTGGGTATCTTGCCGAATCGTCCTCTTCGGGAATCATGCGCCTTGTCCCGTGCTGGCGCATTAATCTTACGTCGGACGCGGGGGACGAATCCCCGACTTACGTAAACGCCGTAACCGGAGAAATCGCGGCGCTGTAAGAGCCTGTTTACCATCTGTTGTGCGGCGGTCTTTTGGCTAAATTCGCGTTCCGCCGCGTCAAAATGCTCGTGAATGCACAAAGCATTCACTCCGCTTTTTCCTTGCGGCACAT
>JAISVI010000132.1 GCA_031271665.1 Oscillospiraceae bacterium | reverse complement strand
TCCGGCCCGTAGGACATAAGCCTTCCGCCCTCGGTGGAAAACATATAATCAAAAAGCGTAAGCGCGCGGTAGAGTTTGTCCGAGTCTGCTTCGATGGATTTAAGGATCGCCCAACCGTCACTTTTCACGCTGCGCCAAGAGGGTGTAAACTGGTGCCACTCCCCGTCCCAGTTGGCCACAGGCGGAAGCACCGGGCGAAGGTCAAAGCCTGTATCCTGAACCTTTTGTGGAACGCTTTTGTTAAACGCCGCTGTGCTTTCGGCGTAGTCATAGGTGGCAAAGCCAAGGTTTTCGTTATTAAGCCTTGCGCGGTGATCGCCGCCGAGCAACCCTTCGGTAGCGCCGGAGGTATCAAAATCCTTAAGAATAAGTCCCTCCTTATACATCCAGTGCATCCGCTCTACGGCGTCAACGCTGTTTTTTTCAAGGCTCATCTCGCGCATATTACCGTTTGCGTCAATATAAAGATGCCCCATTTTCGATTCCGTGCCGCGAACGCCCCATCCCTGAAAAAGCGCGAACATATCGATGACGCGGCCCATCTGATACCAGCGCGGATAGAACGGTACGGCGGGTCTTTCGCTTTGCCCGGTAAGAAAACTTGTGTTGGCCAGCACACAGCGGAAAAGCGCCACCATCTCGTCCGCGTCATACGCCGCGTCCTGCCCGATAAAAAGGTCAGAGCGGTTTTTATACGTGTTCCCGTAAACGGCGTCTATATGTGCGCGCAGTGCGGTTGTAAGGGTTGCGCCGTTTTTGACCTCCAGATTGTTCTGCGTTGTGATTACGTTCTCGCCTGCCTTTTTTCTGATTGTCTGAACGCCGCCGCCGTCGGCGGTAACGGCCTGCACTGTGAAATCGTACGGCGCGTCAATATATGGCTTGTAATAGGTATCCACCTCGCGGTCTGTATCAAAGGCTGCGTCTTCGTCAAGAAGCCTGCGCACCCAGTCGGCGCGGAAGATAAACATGCGCTCGATATCGTCAAAGCCGTCGAAGTACGGCGCATAGTAGATATGCCCGTCCGCGGCGGTTATCGAGGTTTTTACGACGCTGTAGTCATCAAGGAATTTGCTGAAGTTCGGCATAATGTCAAGATACTGGTCAAGCGCGACGAATGTGCCGTTTGTCAATGCCGTGCTGACGATCTGGGTTGCGTTGCCGACGACGATATCAACGTCCGAGAAGTTATCGGCAAAAATTAACTGGAAGCTTTGGTTGACGTTGGTCGCTTCAAGGGGGTGAACGTCCTTGATTGTGAAGTTAAGGCGCTTTTGCAGTTCAGACCAAATGGGCTTAAAGTCGCCGGAGCGGTAGGTTTTGCCGTCGGCGGCATGGTACTCCGCCGTCGGGTTATAGTTGCCCTCGATGGCCCGATACTGCATGGTCGCGTTTGTGTCGTAGAACACGCTTAGGTTCAGGGTGACATGCCTTGCTGTGTCCGGCAATGGCCGCGGAGTGGGCGGCGGCGCTGTTGGAGGTTCGGTGGGCGGCAGCGTGTCGGTGGGCGGCGGGCTTGCCGTTTCTGTCGGCAGTACAGAATCCGGCGAACATGACGCGGCAAGCGCCAGTGCAAGCATAAGCGCCGTAATGACTGCCGGGGCGCGACGTTTACGTTTCATAAGCTGTCCATCCCCGCCGCCATGCGCATAATCTCATATACACTGCTATAAATCGAGAGATAGACATCCGCGTTCAGCACGTCTGTCTGATAGTCAATAAGCCCCTGCTTGTCAAGAAGTGTTTCTCCAAAATAGGTTTTTCCTCCGAACCCAAACAGAACATAATCGGTGACAAGTATGCGATCCGTATCGTTCATCCCAGGACGCCACACGGCATTAAATGTCTCAACTTGTTCGCGAAGTATAATCTCATCCGGATAATCCAACGCAAACATGGACGGCAGCAGCAAATCGGAGGGGTTTCTTGCCTTTGCCTTGCCGGTGACAAGGTGGCGCATAGTGCCAAGCTGGCAGGCGCGCAGGATTTTGTCAAGACCTTTCTGCCCCGCCGGGTGAGTGACTTGATATTCCGCCCCTTGATCCTTGATGTATCCAATCGGGAACATCGCGCCGAGCCACATGCGATAGTAATTGGGGTAATTGCCCCCGGCAAGTTCGTTAAGTTCATTGATTGCGGCGTCGCTTAGTTTGGGGATTTGTCTGCCGAAGTATTCAATTTCGCCGTTGATCCACAGTTCGGGTCCGTACGACATAAGAGCGTTTCCTTCCGGCGAATACATATAGTCAACCAGTTTCAGCGCGCGGTACAGTTTCGCCTGATCGGCCTCGACGGATCTAACAACACCCCATCCCTGATTATTTGTGCTGCGCCAAGACTCGGTGAACTGGTAATAGTCGCCGGTCCTATCCCAATCGGCAACAGGCGGCAGCACCGGGGTAAGCTCGAACCCCGGGATTTTTGATTCAAGGATGTTTAAATTAGTGGTGGTTTGATTGTAGTCATAGGTTGCAAAGCCAAGGTTTGCCCTGTTAAGCCTGTCGCGGTGATCTGCCCCGGTAAGCCCCTCGGTGGCGTCGAGCGTATCGAAGTTTTGTAAAATTAACCCCTCTTTATAAAGCATGTTAAGACGCTCGACACCGTCCATAAACTCCATTTCAAGCCGGGCGTCTTTCATTTCGCCGTTTCTGTCAAGGTAAAGATATCCCCCCGTGCGGCTTTCCAGTCCGCGCACGCCCCATATGCTGGCAAGGCGGTACACGTCCACGGCGCGGCCCATCTGATACCA
>JAISVI010000087.1 GCA_031271665.1 Oscillospiraceae bacterium | reverse complement strand
TCCCTCGACAAGAACGCGAACGGTGTCGCCCGGCAGACGAAGAAGCTGGCGTATTTGGGCGATTGTCCCCGTCGAACACAAATCCGACTGCGCCGGGTCGCCGATACGCACGTCGTTCTGCGCGATAAGGAATACGTTTTTTTGGTTTTGAAGCGCTTCCTCAAGCGCCTTGACCGACTTGTCGCGCCCAATATCAAAATGAAGCAGCATTTCGGGGAACACGGTCATCCCCCGCAGCGCAATCATGGGAACAATCATTAAATCACCTTTGCAAATCCAGGATTCCCCTGTAGGGGTCGCAGTCCTATGCGACCCGCTTATAAGGTTTGTCTACGCTAAGCGGGACGATTTCCATCGTCCCCCAGCGTGATGACAAATTCATAATTCAGATGGCGCGCCGAGGGCGTCGCGCCCTACAAACATTGCAACGGCTGTATTTTCATGTAGGGGACGGCGTCCCCTACTGCCCTTTTTAAGACACGATTTTATTGACCTTAGGCTTGGGGACGGGCAGTTTGGGCAAATCCCTGTTTGCGCCGTTATCGTTGTCACGCCGCACTTCCGGGTCACTGCTTTTCAAAACGGCCTCTTTCGTGACGACGATTGTGTCGATAGTTGGGTCTGACGGCGTTGTGTACATAATGTCCGTCATAATCCCCTCGATAACCGCGCGAAGCCCGCGCGCGCCGATTCCGCGCTCGGCGGCCTTGTCGGCAATAGCCTCCAACGCTCCCTGATCGAACTCCAGTTTCACCTGATCGTATTCCATAAGCTTTTGGTATTGCTTGACAAGCGCGTTCTTAGGCTCGGTGAGTATGCGCACGTAGTCCTCGCGTTTAAGCTGGCCAAGCGGGGTTATTACCGGAAGGCGACCCACAAGTTCGGGGATTATGCCGTATTTCAAAAGGTCATGCGGCTGGACTTCCTCGAAAAGCGCCGTCATGTCCTTTTCATTCTTGCTTTCCACCTCGGCGTTAAAGCCTATGCCGGTTTTGCCAAGGCGGTTTTCGACAATCTTCTCTATCCCGTCGAAAGCGCCGCCGCATATAAACAGTATATTCTGCGTGTTGATCTGAATAAACTCCTGATGCGGGTGCTTGCGCCCGCCCATAGGCGGCACGTTGGCGATAGTCCCTTCGAGTATCTTCAGAAGCGCCTGCTGTACGCCCTCGCCGGATACGTCGCGCGTTATGGATACGTTTTCGCCCTTTCTTGCGATTTTGTCCATCTCGTCAATATAGATTATGCCGCGTTCCGCCGTCTCCACGTCGAAATCGGCGGCTTGCAGCAGACGGAGAAGGATATTCTCGACGTCCTCTCCAACATAACCCGCCTCGGTAAGCGTTGTGGCGTCCGCGATGGCGAACGGGACGTTAAGGATTTTCGCAAGCGTTGCGGCGAAATAGGTCTTTCCGCACCCGGTGGGTCCAAGCATAAGAACATTGCTTTTCTGAAGCTCGACGTCGTCGCCGCCGCCGTAGTAGATGCGCTTATAGTGGTTGTACACGGCCACGCTTAACTTCACCTTGGCGATTTCCTGTCCGATGACATACTTGTCAAGCGTCGCCTTTATATCCTGCGGACGCGGCAGCGTATCAACCTGCTCAATGATCGAGCGCTGTCTTTTCAGCGCCTCGCCGTCGTCGTCCAGAATGGACATGCAAAGATGCACGCACTCGTTGCATATATAGGCACCCGGCCCGGCAATCAGGCGGCGAACCTCTTCTTGGCGCTTGTTGCAAAACGAACAGCGCATTGAACGCTTATCATCCCTTGGCATAAAAACCCCCGTGACTAATTGACAATTGATAATTGACAATTGACAATTATTTTTTGCCCGAACATGTTGAAAACTATCGCGCCGCGCGCGATTCCGTAATTGTCAATTGTACATTGTCAATTGTCAATTATTTTAGTGTTTTTCGATTACTTTGTCGATGATGCCATAGGTCAGCGCCTGCTCGGCGGACATGTAGTTGTCGCGCTCGGTGTCGCGGGTGACCTCTTCTATGCTTTTGCCGCAAATCTCGGCAAGAATGCGGTTCATCTTCTGCTTCGTACGCACGATATGCTCGGCGTGTATCTGAATGTCGGTGGCCTGCCCCTGAAGCCCGCCGCCGTGGATAGCCGGCTGGTGAATCAGAATCTCGGAATTGGGAAGGGCAAAGCGCTTCCCCTTCGTTCCGGCGGCCAGTAAAAACGCGCCCATCGAGGCGGCCATACCGATGCAGATTGTGGACACGTCGCACTTGATAAAGTTCATCGTGTCGTAAATCGCCATTCCGCTTGTAATGCTGCCGCCCGGACTGTTGATATAAAACTGCACGTCCTTGTCCGGGTCCTGCGCTTCCAGAAAAAGCATCTGCGCCACGACAAGCGAGGCCGTCACGTCGTTGACGTCCTCGGACAAAAACACGATGCGGTCGTTCAAAAGCCGCGAGAAAATGTCATACGACCGCTCTCCGCGATTGGTCTGCTCGATTACCATTGGGACAAGACTCATAGTAAAACCCCCGTGGTCAATTGACAATTGATAATTGACAATTGACAATTATTAAGTGAATGCCGTATTGCGGGTCTATTGTCAATTGTACATTGTCAATTGTCAATTGTTTTCTCCGCCGTGTCGATTATAAGTTTCGAAGCTTTAAGGGAAGAAAGGTCGCGGCGGACTTCTTTCTCGTTAAGACTGCTTTTGATTCTGTCCACATCCATATTGTATAATTCAGCAAGGCGCGAATATTCCGCCTGTAACTCTTCGTCGGAAACTTCGATTTTTTCCGCCGCGGCTATCGCGTCGAAAGCAAGCGAGGCTTTAACCTGACGTTCGGCGGTCGGGCGGTGCTCTTCTTTAAGCTGTTCAACAGAGCTTCCCGTAATCGCCAGATAGGTTTTAAGGTCAAGCCGCTGTCCGGCAAGGCGGTAGCTAAGGTCGCCGAGTATCTCGTTAAGGCGGTTTTCTATCATAACCTCGGGGATGTCCGCTTCCATGCCGTCAACGACTTGGCCGATAAGCGCGTCCTCGTACTCGTGTTCGGCGTCACGCGCGCGGGTGTCCATAATGCGCGCGCGGATAGAGGCGCGAAGCTCGTCAAGGGTGTCAAACTCGGACACGTCCTTGGCAAACTCGTCGTCCAAATCCGGTTTAAGGCTTTCCTTCACCTCGTGAAGCGTACATTTGAACACGGCGGCCTTTCCCGCCAGATGTTCGGCGTGGTACTCTTCGGGGAATGTGACGTTTACGTCAAACTCTTCCCCGGCGCTTTTCCCAACGAGCTGTTCCTCAAACCCCGGGATAAAGCGCCCGGAACCCAAGACAAGCTTGGCGTGTTCGTCCTTGCCGCCGTCAAACGGCACATCGTCAACGAACCCCTCGTAGTCGAACTCGACCGTGTCGCCCGTCTTCGCGGCGCGCTCGACGGTCTGTATAGAGGCGTTGCGCTCGCGCATACGCTCTATCTCTTCCTCCACTTCGCCGTCCTCAACGGAGGGTACGGGCTGTTTGGCGGTAAGCCCCTTGTACTTGCCAAGTTTTACTTCGGGTCGCACGGTTATCTTTGCCTTGAACTGATAGCCTTGGGCGGAAACGTCCAAAATCTCTATATCCGCCTTATCGACCGGCTCTATCCCCGCCTCGTCAATGGCGGCGTTATACGCCTCGGAATACGAATAATTAACGGCGTCCTCGAAAAACACGCCCTCGCCGTACATTCTTTCAAGCATTTTACGCGGCGCTTTGCCCTTGCGGAAGCCCGGCACGTTCATCCTTGCCACGTTCTTGCGGTACGAGCGCTCCAGCGCCGGTTCAAACTCCTCGGCGGTGACTTCGATTACAAGCTCTACGGTGTTCTTTTCGGGTTTCTCATTTGATACGAGTTTCATCTGCTTCCTCCTGCCACATAACTTGGCGCGATTCTATCATATAATCAGTAAATTGCCAAGTGTGAATTTGTGAATATTTAAGCGCTTTTTGAAAATTGTGCGTTCGGGCCGGGCGCGCGGCGTAATTGGCGCGGTTTTTGCGATAGGTCAAAATCCCCGCCCGAAAAAGGGCGGGGATTGGGGTTGGTTTTTGTTTGTTCGGATTAGTCCGGCTTAACCTTGATGACAACGCCGGAGCCGACGGTGCGCCCGCCTTCGCGGATAGCGAAGCGCAGACCTTCCTCGATGGCGATGGGGGTGATAAGCTCGACGTCCATTTCAATGTTGTCGCCGGGCAGACACATCTCAACGCCTTCCGGCAGGTTGACAACGCCGGTAACGTCGGTGGTGCGGAAGTAGAACTGCGGGCGGTAGTTCCCGAAGAACGGCGTGTGACGTCCGCCCTCTTCTTTGGTAAGGACGTACACTTGCCCCTGGAACTTGGTGTGCGGCTTGATAGAACCGGGTTTGGCAAGAACCTGACCGCGCTCTATGTCGGTTTTGTTCACGCCGCGCAGAAGGCATCCGGCATTGTCGCCCGCCTCGGCGTAGTCAAGGGACTTGTGGAACATCTCGATACCGGTGACGACGGTCTTGCGGGTGTCGCGGATACCGACGATCTCGATTTCCTCGCCAAGTTTAAGCTGTCCGCGCTCGACACGGCCGGTAGCCACGGTGCCGCGCCCCGTGATTGTGAAAACGTCCTCGACCGGCATAAGGAATGCCTGATCCGCCTTGCGCTCGGGGGTGGGAATCCACGAGTCAACGGCGTCCATAAGTTTAAGGATCGGGGCGTACTCGGGCGCGTTGGGGTCGGTGGACGCGCACTCAAGCGCCTGCAGGGCGGAACCCTGGATGATCGGGATATTGTCGCCGTCGAACTCGTACTTGCTTAAAAGCTCGCGGATTTCCATCTCGACAAGCTCAAGCAGCTCGGGGTCGTCGACCTGATCGGTCTTGTTCATGAAAACCACGATCTGCGGCACACCGACCTGACGGGCAAGCAGGATATGCTCGCGGGTCTGGGGCATAACGCTGTCGGGAGAGGAGACAACCAGAATCGAACCGTCCATCTGCGCGGCGCCGGTGATCATGTTCTTGATATAGTCGGCGTGACCCGGGCAGTCAACGTGCGCGTAGTGGCGGGCGTCGGTCTCATACTCGACGTGCGCGGTGTTTATAGTAATGCCGCGCTCGCGCTCTTCGGGCGCTTTGTCGATCATGTCGTACGCTTCGTACTTTGCCTTGCCCTGGAACGCCAGAACTTTTGTAATGGCGGCGGTAAGGCTTGTTTTACCGTGGTCAACGTGACCGATGGTTCCGATGTTTACGTGGGGTTTGTTACGCTCGAATTTTTGCTTTCCCATGGCAATATTTCCTCCTTGTTAGTTACCCATTTAAGACGTATGCAGACATTCTATCAAATTTCTGAAAAAAATCAAGAGGCAATTTCAATTTTTATCGGCAAGGCCGAAAAATTGGCTTATACCCGCTTCTCGACAAGTTTCTCCTGAAGTCCGCGCGGCAATTCGATATAGTGCGACGGTTCCATCGAATAGGTGCCGCGACCCTGCGTACGCGAACGCACGTCTGTTGCATATCCGAACATCTCGGAAAGCGGGACGGACGCCTCGACCTGCTGGACGCCGGATCTGGCCTCCATGCTGTTGATGTGCGCGCGGCGTGAGTTCAGATCGCCGATAACGTCGCCCAGATAGTCTTCCGGCACGGTGACGACCACTTTCATAATCGGCTCTAAAAGCGTCGGGTCGGCCTTTCGGCACGCCTCTTTGAACGCCATAGACCCCGCGATTTTGAACGCGATTTCCGAGCTGTCAACCTCGTGGTACGAGCCGTCGTACAGCGTTACCTTTATATCCACGACCTGATAGCCGGACAGTACGCCGGACAGCATCGCGTCCTGAATGCCCTTATCGACGGCGGGGATATACTCCTTGGGAATACTTCCGCCGACGGTCTTGTTAATGAACTCATAGCCCTTGCCGGACTCGTTCGGCTCGACGATAATCTTGACGTGGCCGTACTGGCCGCGTCCGCCGGACTGACGCGCGTATTTGTGGTCAACGTCGGCGCTTTTACGGATAGTCTCTTTATACGCAACCTGCGGCTTGCCGACATTGGCCTCGACCTTAAATTCGCGCAGCAGGCGGTCAACGATGATTTCCAAATGAAGCTCGCCCATGCCCGCGATTATGGTTTGACCAGTTTCTTGATCGGTATAGGTTTTGAACGTCGGGTCTTCCTCGGCCAGTTTGGAAAGGGCGACGCCCATGCGTTCCTGACCGGCCTTGGTGCGCGGCTCGATAGCCACGCGGATAACCGGCTCGGGGAAATCCATAGACTCAAGGACGATGGGCTTTTTCTCGTCGCAAAGCGTGTCGCCGGTGGTGGTGTTCTTAAGCCCAACGGCGGCGAAGATATCGCCGGAATAAACCTGCTCAACGTCTTCGCGGTGGTTGGCGTGCATCATAAGCAGACGGCCAAGACGCTCGCGCTGGCGCTTTGTGGGATTATAAACGGTGCTTCCGGCGTTTACAGTGCCGGAATATACCCTTACAAACGACAGTCTTCCGACATAGGGGTCTGTCATAATTTTGAACGCGAGCGCCGAGAACGGCGCGCCGTCCGAGGGCGGACGTTCGTCCTCTTCCTCCGTGTCGGGATTCACGCCCTTTATCGCCGGAACGTCAAGCGGGGACGGCATATACTCAACCACGGCGTCCAGAAGGTTCTGTACACCCTTGTTGCGATATGACGTACCGCACAGCACCGGGATTATGACGCTTTCCACGGTCGCCTTGCGGATAACGGGGCGGATCATTTCGGGGGTTATCTCCTGTTCGCTGAGAACCGCCTCGGCAAGCGTGTCGTCAATCATGGTCACCGCGTCTATAAGCGCCTCGCGGTACTCGTTTGCCTTGTCAATCAAATCCCCGGGGATATCCTCTTCGCGGATGTCCTTGCCAAGTTCGTCATGCGCGATATAGGCGCGCATATCCACAAGGTCAATAACGCCCTTAAAGTCGCCCTCGGCGCCGATTGGTATCTGGATGGGGACGGCGTTGCATTTAAGCCGGTCGCGCATCATATCAACGACATTGTAAAAGTCGGCCCCGGTGATGTCCATCTTGTTGATATAGGCCATACGGGGAACCTTGTACCTGTCCGCCTGACGCCAAACCGTCTCTGACTGCGGCTCGACGCCGCCCTTCGCGCAGAAAACAGTCACCGCGCCGTCCAGCACACGCAAAGAGCGCTCTACCTCTACGGTAAAGTCAACGTGGCCGGGGGTGTCGATGATATTGATCCGGTGATCCTTCCAGATCGCGGTGGTCGCGGCGGACGTAATGGTAATGCCGCGCTCTTGCTCCTGTTCCATCCAGTCCATCGTGGCGTTGCCCTCGTGGGTTTCGCCAAGCTTGTGGCTGCGGCCGGTATAGAACAGTATGCGTTCGGTCGTGGTTGTCTTACCCGCGTCAATATGCGCCATGATACCGATATTGCGGGTGAACTCCAATGAATACTGACGGGGCATATTTCTCTCCTCAAAATTCTTAGACTACGCTTGAGTCAAAACACCCGCCGACTGCGGTCGGCACCCTCTTTTCTAAAGAGGGCATGGGTGACCTTGCTCGTTTTCCCTTACCCTGTCGCAGGGGCGGCGTTTCGCCGCCCGCTACCCGACGCCGCAGACGGCGGGTGTTTTGAACCTCGGGCGGGGCGCTCTTCTACCTGTCAAGCGCCCTTCGCCCTCGCGGGCGGTCGCCTAAACTGCGCTCCGCCCGGACAAACAGTTCGCGCTCCGCGCAACCTTGGTTTGCCCGGTCTGCGCTCCGTTTAGCCTCCCTGCTCGGGCGGGGCGCTCTTCTACCACCTGTAATGCGCGAACGCCTTGTTGGCGTCGGCCATTCTGTGTGTGTCTTCGCGCTTTTTAACTGCGTTTCCTGTGGCGTTGTTGGCGTCCATAAGTTCGGCGGCCAAACGCTCGGCCATTGTCTTTTCGCCGCGGTTGCGGGAATAGCTTATAAGCCAGCGCAGTCCAAGCGCCTGACGGCGGTCGGGTCTTACCTCGATGGGTACCTGATAGGTCGAGCCGCCGACACGGCGAGCCTTGACCTCCAGAACGGGCATGATGTTCTCAAGCGCGTTGTTGAACACTTCAAGCGGGTCTTTGGACGTTTTGGCCTTGATAATGTCAAACGCGCCGTATACGACCTTCTGCGCCACACCCTTTTTGCCGTCGTACATAATCCCGTTGATCAGCTTTGAAACGACCTTGGAATTGTAGATTGGGTCGGGCAGAACGTCCCTTTTGGGTACGAATCCTCTTCTGGGCACTTCGCTTCCCTCCTTCAAAGTATGATTTCATAGGTACTCGAAAGCGTGCCGAGACAATTGACAATTGACAATTGACAGACAATACGTTTCGCGAGTTCCCGAGAGGTTATATAAAGGGCATGCTGAAAATTGCCCGCTCCGGCTTGCGATGCCGCAGCATAGCTGCCTGTTCGCAAGCGCTGCGCTCGTTCGCCTTGCAGGCGAACACGCAATTTTCATCACTTCGATAAACACTCTCAGGTGGATTCTTGCTATTTTGCGGAAGCCTTCGGCCGCTTTGCGCCGTACTTGGAACGGCTTTGGCGGCGGTTGGCCACGCCTTGGGTGTCCAGTGTCCCGCGGATAATGTGATAGCGTACGCCGGGGATGTCCCTTACGCGCCCGCCGCGAATCATCACAACGCTGTGTTCCTGAAGGTTGTGACCCACGCCGGGGATATAGGTCGTGACTTCCACGCCGTTGGACAGGCGCACACGGGCAACCTTGCGAAGCGCGGAGTTCGGCTTCTTGGGCGTCGCGGTCTTGACCACTGTGCATACGCCGCGTTTCTGCGGGCTGTTGAAGTCAAGCAGCTCTTTGTTAATCGTGTTAAGGTTTTTCCCAAGCGCCGGGGCTTTGGACTTCCCGTACTGCTTTTCACGTCCGTGACGGACAAGCTGGTTAAAGGTGGGCATAGTTCTCCTCCTTTCCTAATTTAATTGTCATGTCGAAAATTGTGCGCTCCGGCTTGCGATGCCGCGTCATAGACGCCTGTTCGCAAGCACTGCGCTCGTTCGCCTTGCAGGCGAACACGCAATTTTCAACACTTCGGCGATATATTTGAAAGGGCTTGCGCCCGTTCAAAACGAAGATGCTACCTTAGAAGCGCCGCGACCGCCGCGCCGATGTCAATACCGCATGCACTGCCAAGCGCGGCCATGGATTCCGCCTCTTTTACCGGAACGCCCGATTCGGCGCACAGCGCGCGGACAGGTTGGGTGACACGCTCTTCGGCGTCGCCGGAGATAAAGACAAGCGCCGCCGTTCCGTCGCGTATGGCTCGCTTAGTCTGCTTCACACCGACAGTTTTATTTGAAGAGCCAAGCCTTTCCATAATGTCATCACTCCGCCGAATGAAGATAATAACAGCATATGCGCCGCTTGTCAATGGGTTTTACAAGAGTTTTACGCTGCAAACGCAGACGCGGGATGTAGGGGCTGTCGTCCCCGGCCGCCCCGCAGCCCGGAAAATCACAGGCGTCCGGGCGACCAAGGACGGTCGCCCCTACAGGGGTATGCCGAATTTTACAACTGGCGGTTCAAAGCCGCCGGGTCAAAGTCAAGGAAGGGTTCCTCCGCCGGCTCTTCCACGTCGGGGAAGACAAAGTCCTCGGGGGCGGCCTCGTACTCGGCGGGGTACTTCGTAAGCTCGAAGTCGCGGTATATCTCCATGCCGCTTCCCGCCGGGACAAGCTTTCCGATAATGACGTTCTCTTTAAGCCCAAGCAGGTTGTCAACCTTGCCGCGTATAGCGGCCTCGGTAAGCACGCGCGTCGTCTCTTGGAACGAGGCGGCGGACAGGAAACTGTCAGTTGCGAGAGACGCCTTCGTGATTCCAAGCAGAAGCACCGAACCCACCGCTTCCTCAAGCTCGGTTTCGCCCGCGTCAATCCGGCTTCGGATTTTGCGGTTTTCCTCTTCAAGGTCAAAGAC
>JAISVI010000063.1 GCA_031271665.1 Oscillospiraceae bacterium | reverse complement strand
TACATATCGCGGGAAACCCGTTGTAAACGGGGCCTGCCGTCTCCTTGCCTTTTCTCTCCTTGGAGCGTTTAGGTACTGGAGGTGGATAGCTATGTTGGTTTTGCTTAAAGAGCTTCGGCTTTGTCTGGCGGAACTGCGTCGCTTTCTGGATACGATCCGTAAGCTTCGATAAATACACAGCAAAAAGCCCTCGGCACATAGTCTGACAACTTTCCGAGGGCTAATGCTCTTTAGGTAAGGAGGCGGCTAGGCCACGTTTGCACGGGTTTCCCGCCCTTTTCTGTCTTAACTATAGCACAAGACACTTTGCCTGTCAAGCAATTTCGCCCTGCGGCGCACGGCAATTGACAATTGACACCCCCTCCCCCTCCCCTTTACTGCCTTATCAGGAAATCAATTCTTGCGAAAGTAGATATTAAGGCTGCTGTTAATAAAATTCCTAAAAATTTTTACAAAAAAGGCTTGACAGCCTTATGCGCCTTTGGTATACTGTGAACATGGTTTAGCGCTAAACCGCGATAATGCGGGCGGCGCTGTATACTGCGAAAAAATGAACGAAAAGGAGAGCACACCATCATGAAAAAGGTACTTAGTCTTGCGCTCGCGGCAATCCTTGTCCTCGCTCTTTCCGCTTCCGCATTTGCTGCCCCCGAAGGCGCGTTCCTGTTCGACGACTTCAAGACCGCGCGTGACACCTCCGGTAACGCCGGCGTTCCCGCAGCCAACGGCCCGAATGGAATGGATATTTGGTGGACGAACTGGGTGGGCGTGGACGCTACGGCCGCCGGTGACGGAATTGTACACCTTGAGTTCCTTAAAGACAGAATCGGCTATGTCGGCGCGTTCGGCGGCCAAGACGACGCGGACGGCACCTACAGCAGTGACTTCCAATTCGGAAACTGGGGCGAGGCTGTTGACACTTGGGCCAAAACTCCCAATCCCCACAAATACCTTAACCTTAACATCAAAGGCGCCGCGGGCGGCGAAGAGAAGAACCTTATCCTTGCCGTGTACCCGCAGGATACAACCGAATGGGCAGTCCCGTTCACAAGCCTTGTTCTTGCAGACGGAACTTCCCCGAAGATTACCACCGCGATGAAGACCTTCACGATTGACCTTGAGAAATCCGGCCTTCCGCAGATGACCAACCGTATGCACATTTACGCCACGGCGGGCTGCACCATTGACCTTGGCGAAATTTACTTCACCGAGCCGGACACCTCTGTTACCATAACTGACGGCGCTGCTTACACCGCGTCTGTCACCGCGCCGAAAATGGGCGGCCTGTTCAACATGAAGAACACCGCGGCAGCTCCCGCAACGCCCACCAACCCCAAGACTGGCGACAGCACCGCGCTTGTCCTTATGGTCGTCGTACTGCTTGTTTCCGCCGGCGGACTTGTAACGGTTCTCAGACTTCGCAAAAAAGCATAAGCACTGCACACTGATAACTTAAAGGGGAGCGGCAACCGCCGCCCCCTTTTTGTCTGGAAATATAATATTCGACCATATAATTGACTTTTTCCCGCACGAGTGGTAAACTGGACGGCAAATGACAAAAACGTCCCTCTAAAAACCTGCGGGCGGCGCGATGGCAATCGTCCCGTTCGTCAAAACACCCGTCCGCCTTCGGCGTAGTGGGTGGCTGGCGCGCCGGGGGCGTCGCGCCCTACGGTCAAAACACCCGTCCGCGCTTTGCGCGGCCACCCTCTTTTCTAAAGAGGGTTTTGTAGGGGCGGCGTTCTGCCGCCCGTTACGCCGCCTATCCGCCCGCAGCGTGACGGAGAGGGTTCGTCGCGCCTTTGTTATCACTCTGACACAGCAATAAAGGGGGGAAACCATGATTACGCTTAAAGACATAGCGCGGGAGGCCGGGGTAAGCATAACCACCGTGTCAAATGTCATCCATAAGAAAAAAAACCGGGTTTCCCCGGAACTGGTAAGCAAGGTTCAAGGGATTATCAACCGCGAGAACTATATCCCAAGCATGACCGCGCGTACCCTTGCAAGCAACTCCTCGCCCATCATCGGCATAATAAACCACCTTGTCTCCCAGAACGTGGGCGGCTTTCTGTCCGACCCTTTCCACAACAGCTTTATGGGAAGCATAGAGAACATCGTCCGCGAAAAGGGGTATTTCATAATGGTGCGCACGGTGGAAAGCCCGCGCGCGCTTGAAGAGGTGTACCGCAACTGGAATATCGCGGGCATGATTTTCACGGGTCTTTTTCAGGACGAGTTTTTTGAAAGCGTACGCGGTATGGGTATCCCCTATGTGCTTATCGACAGCTACATAGACCTGCCCGGGGTGTGCAACGTCGGGTTGGAGGACAGGCGGGGCGGCTATCTCGCAACGCGCCACCTGCTGGAGCGCGGACACCGGGTAATTGCCTTTACCTCGCCCGTTATAAGGAAAAACGGCGTGGTGGAACAGCGCTTCCTTGGCTATAAACAGGCGCTTGACGAATTCGGCGTGCCGTTCGACCCGGCGCTTGTGTTCGAGCAGGAGATTTCCATAAGCGAGGGGCGCGAACTGGGGCATGTTTTGGGTCAGAACAAATCCGTGACCGGGATATTCTCCACCGCCGACATTTTGGCCGCCGGAATAGTCGCCGGGCTACGCGATATGGGCATCCGCATACCCGAGGATAAGTCCATAGTCGGGTTTGACGACAACTACCTTTGCCAAATCACGCACCCGCGCCTTACCACCGTGCATCAGGACGCCGAGGAAAAGGGCGTTATCGCCATAGAGCTTATGGTCGCCCAGCTTGCCGGAAAACCCATACGGGAAAGGAACATCACCCTTCCCGTCCACCTGATAGAACGCGAAAGCGTACGCTGCCTGTAGGGGCGGATTCCTTAATTGACAATTGACAATGAACAATGAACAATTGGGGGGCGTAGGGGCGATTCACGAATCGCCCGCGCCACCCGTTCCCAACGCAAAACACCGCGAACCTACAAAACCCTCTTTAGAAAAGAGGGTGGCCGCGCAAAGTGCGGACGGGTGTTTTGATTGCGGCGGGCGGCGTTCTGCCGCCCGCAACGCCCCAACGCCGCGCGTTTTTTAGGGGTGGCGCGCCCTACAGGGGCGATGCCGGATAGGGCGTTGCGGCGCGGGCGAACACAGTTCGCCCCTACAGAAACCCGTGGTTAATGCCTATTTGAAAATGTCGGCCAACGCGGCGAAGTTGTCAAGGTTCCAGTCACCGTTCCCATAGCGCACGGCGTCGCCGATGGCGGCCGCCTTCATTCCGGCGCGGTGGGCGGCGGTTATACCCGCGTCCGCGTCCTCTACCACCGCGCATTCCTCCGGCTTGGCGGACAGGAACTCGGCGGCCTTCAGGAAGACCTCGGGGTCTGGCTTGGAATTTATGATATTGTTCCCGTCCGATATGGCGTCAAAAAAGCCGCCAAGCCCGATTTTGTCCAGAATAAGGCGCGCGTTTCGGCTTGAAGAGCCGATTGCAAGCCTGTACCCGCGTTCGCGCAGCGCGTTAAGCGTGTCATAGACCTCGCCGGACAGTTCTTCCGGCGTCATGGACTGTAGAAACTCTTTATACTTCTCGTTTTTTTCGTCGGCTAAGGCCGTCTTTTCATTTTCGGAAAGGCGGGCGTAATCGCTGTTCTCCAGAATAATCTCAAGGCTTTCCATGCGCGAGACGCCGCGCAGGCGGTTATTGACGCTTTCGTCAAAATAAAGCCCCAATCTGTCGGCAAGCAGCTTCCACGCCTTGTAGTGGTATTTGTCCGTGTGGACGATAACGCCGTCAAGGTCGAAGATAATCGCGTTGATTCCGTTTTGCATATAATAATAACCCCCTATTTCCGTACAAGTTTAACACTAAACGACAGGGTTGTCAATTGGGCGCGTTTTTTGGCAGGGGCGCAAACGGACGCTTGCCATTTTCTTGGGTTTGGCATATAATCGTACGCATACCGGGAATCGGAGGTATCGCGCATGGGGCAAAACTTCACCGGGTTTACGCAAGACACTCTCGATTTTATGTGGAATCTGCGGTTTAACAACAACAAGGAATGGTTTGAGGCGCATAAGCACGAGTTCCTGCGCGACTTCCAGGCCCCGATGAAGGCGCTTGGAAGCGACGTGTTTGGGCGCGTAAGCGCGGACTTCGGCGCTCGCGGCTTTATTCACAAGGTTTCGCGCATCTACAAGGACGCGCGCAGGGTGCGCGGCGGAGAACCGTACCGCACAAACCTGTGGTTCTCCGTCGAGGGGCCAAGCGAGGAGTGGACGTCAGTCCCCGTGTTCTGGTTCGAGCTGAAGCCGGAGACGTGGAGTTACGGACTTGGGTACTACTCCGCGCGCGCGGAAACAATGGGGAAGCTGCGCGCGCGTATCGACAAAAACCCAAAGAAATTCGAGTCGCTTATCGCGCCGCTTGACGCGCAGAGCGAGTTTATCCTTGACGGCGACGAATACGCCCGCAGGAAAGAAGCGCCGACCGCGAAAACGGCGGCGTGGTATAACAAAAAGTCCTTCTCGCTGATACACGAACAGCCGAACGGGGAAGAGCTTTTCTCCCCGGCGCTGGCGGAACGTATCGCGGCGGGCTTTGCGTTCTTGATGCCTTTGTATGACTATCTTATCACTTTGGACTCCGACCCCGCGCCGCCTTCAACCGTCGGTTGAGTTTTCCCAAATCTCACTCACGCGGTTATTGCGCCGCGTTCCCCAAAGGTGTATGCTGTTCTTGTTTGGGGAGGGGTTTCAATGAAAGAGACACTGTCTGGGAATATCGCGCGCTACCGCAGGGAAAAGGGGCTTACGCAGGAGGACGTCGCGGGTTTTCTAAACATCACGTTCCAGGCGGTAAGTAAATGGGAGACGGGGCAGACAATGCCGGACATCACCCTGCTGCCGCCGCTTGCGAAGGCGCTTGGCGTAAGCGTGGACAAGCTTTTGGGCTATTCCGCTTTCGGCGGGGATTTGTCATGCTACGAGCGGGAGTACCAGAAGGACGAGTATTTCTGGGGGCTTAACCCCTCGAAAATGTGCCTTAAAGTGCTTGAGCATATGCCGCCGGTACGCAAGCTTAAACTGCTTGACATCGGCTGCGGCGAGGGGAAGGACGCGGTGTTCTTCGCCCGGTGCGGGTACGAGGTAAGCGCGTTTGACATCTCGGACGCGGGGCTTGACAAGCTGAAACGCCTTGCCGAGCGGGCATGTGTGCCTGTGCGCGCGTTCAAGGCGAACATTTGGGATTTCCGGCTTGAAGAGGAATACGACGTGCTTTTTTCAAGCGGCACTCTGCACTATATAAAGCCCGAGCTTCGCGACGAGGTTATGGGCAACTATAAGACCCATGTGCGCAAACAGGGGATTGTGTCCTTCCATGTATTTGTCGATAAGCCGTTTATCGGACCCGCGCCGGAGAAAGAATACAGTTATCTGTGGAAATCGGGCGAGCTTTTCACGTATTTCCACGACTGGTATATAGAAAGCTGCAGCGAGTATGTCTTTGACTGCAATTCCTCCGGCGTTGCGCACCGCCACGCCGCGAACAGACTGCTTGCGGTGAATAATTGACGAAGGGCTGCTGAACAACTCTTTTTCGACCCGAAGCGCCGAAGGCGCGAGTTGTCAAATTCAGAATTTTGTAGCTTTGTTTCGCAGAAACCAAAGTTAAAAATTCCGAATTTGCCGGTCGAAAAAAGTTGTGAAGCGTAACAGCGCGGTTGTTTAACAGCCACTAATTAGTAGGGGGACAAAAAACATGTCAAAAACCAATCTTATCGGTGGTATTGATAAATTCATTGCCGAAAGCATCGCGGACGTGCGCGCGCAGGCGGGGGGCGAGCCAGTGCTTTGCGCGCTGTCCGGGGGCGTTGATTCCTCGGTATGCGCGGCGCTTGCGCATAAGGCGGTCAGGGATAACCTTACCTGCCTGTTCGTAGACCACGGGCTTATGCGCAAAAACGAGCCGGAGGAGGTCGTATCCGTCTTCCGCGACGGGCTTTCAATAAAGCTTATCCATGTGGACGCGCGCGAACGGTTCCTTACCCGTCTGGAGGGCGTTTCCGACCCGGAGCGCAAGCGCAAAATCATTGGCGAGGAGTTTATCCGCGTTTTCGAGGAGGAAGCGCTTAAACTCGGGCGCATCGGCTTTCTTGTCCAGGGGACGATATACCCCGACATCGCGGAAAGCGGCGCGGACGGCAAGGCCGTCGTAAAAAGCCACCACAACGTCGGCGGACTGCCGGAGAAAATCGCGTTCAAGGGCATTATCGAGCCGCTTAAAACGCTTTATAAGAACGAGGTGCGCGAATGCGGGCGCGCCCTTGGCCTTCCGGACACGATGACGAACCGCCAACCCTTCCCCGGCCCGGGACTGGGCGTGCGCGTACTCGGCGCGATAACCGCCGACCGTCTGGCAGTGCTTAAAGAGGCGGATTTTATCTTCCGCGAGGAAATCGCCGCAGCGGGGCTTGACGCGTCTCTCGGACAGTACTTCGCCGCCATACCCGAACAGCGCAGCGTCGGGGTGCGCGGCGGCGCGCGCGCCTATGGCTTTACAATTATCCTGCGCGCCGTCCACACAAGCGACTTTATGACCGCCGGATGCGCGCGTATCCCCTATGAAGTCCTCGAGCGCGTGTCCGAGCGCATAACCGCGCAATGCCCCGAAGTAAGCCGCGTGGCCTATGACATCACCCCCAAACCCCCCGCGACGATAGAGTGGGAGTAACAAAGCCTTTCGTGTAGGCACGCCATGCCTAAGACTTAAAGGCAAAGCACTTACGTCCGTGTGACGGAACAAGATTTGACATAGTACAAGTTTGGCTTAATTTTCTGCTGGCAACCCCTCTTCGCCGCCGTTGGCTGTCTCTTCCGTCTCCGCGTCTGCGGCGTCAGCGCCGCCCGTTATTGATTCAAAGCTTATTTCTTCCGATACGCAGGCGGGGTAAAGTGTCGTGTCCCATGTGTATCGTCTTGCGACAAGGGCTTCGTCTGTTTTCAGGAAAAAGTCATGGGTAAGATGTGTGTCCGCGCTGTCGTCGGCAGAGCAGTCCACCGCGTACCAGTCGCCGTCAAGCCGGACTATGTTCCACGCGAGCGGGCCGCCGTCAACAGACTGCCCCGTCACAACGGTGCATGGGATATCATGCGCGTTGCAAAGCGCCTTGTACGCGTGGGCGTACCCCTCGCCCACCGCCCTTCCGTCCAGCGCCGCGCCAAGAATTGTATAGGGACGCGCGGTTCTGTCCGCGCCGCGGATTAAGTCCTCGGCATAGCGGTCAACGTCATAGGAAAGCTTTTCACAAATCAAATCATGTATGGCAAGCGCCTTTTCCGCCTTGGAAAGCCCGTCTTCTACCTGCCCGGCCCACTCCCCGACAATACCGGCGGCCTCGGATTGGCGGGCGGTCATCACAGCCATATCCAATGGGTATTCAAAGCGCATTTCCAAAATCGCGGTGGGGCTTTTTTCCCCCCTGTAAAATATATAGTCTGTCTTAGGAAGCCCCAACGCAAAAAGCGGCTGCGCGGCGTAAATCTCCTTTACCAAAGCGGCGGGGTCAAAATCCGTCCCCGCAGAGAAAGGCAGTTCAAGCGCCAGATACGGCGAAAACGCGCGCATGGCAAGCGAGATCTCTTCCCGCGCGGCGCTTAGACTGTAAACGGTCTTAAGCGCGTCAATCTCGGACTGGACTCTGTTGGAACCGTACCTAATCCTGATTCTTACCGTCTTTCCGTCACTTGGCGTTTCGGACGTGAGGTACGTCTCGACAAAGCGCCCATAGGCGTCGTTGTACAGAAGTTCTATAAACGCCTCGTCCAACGACTGCTCTACATTGCCGCCGAAGTCGGAAAAGCGCAGCGTCCCCTCGCTGTACCCGGCGCGAACCCACTCGCGCAGCACAAGCAGAAGCATCGCGTAATCCGTGACCTCCACGCCGCCTTGGGCGTCCTCGGTGATGACCGTCTCGCCCATATGCGGCGAGATGTCTTGAACTTCCCTGTTCAGTAAACCTCTGCACCCCGCAAGCGCGGACAGGACGACTATAAAGCTTAGTAAAAGCGCGGTCTTACGCATGGTATGCCCCTTTCCGCGTTCTTGGCTTGCAGTACGGTAGCAGTGTGTCCGTGCATATTCCCCGGAATAAACGCGGGGGCGACCGTCCCCGACCGCCCGCAATCCCCGGAACGTCTTGAAAATTTGGGCGACCGAGTACGGTTTCCCCCGTCACAACGATTTTGCGTTATAATTTGCAACACACTACCAAAGCCACGGCACACTATATTTCTGTATGTTTTCATCCGCCGTGACGATAATTAAATTTTCAACAAGCGCCGTTGCGATAAGCAATCGGTCAAAGGGGTCTTTGTGTATTTCCGGCAAAGAAAGAAGCCTTTTTAGATATTCGTTTTCTATCTGCAGGATTTCAATATTGGTACTGGTTAAGTCAGCAATCAACTTTTCAAAGGATATCCTTATCTTCCCCATACCTGCCTTAATCGCAATTTCCCAAAGCGAAGCAGAACTTATGAAAACCGTGTTTTCTGAAAGTGTAAAAATTTCTTTTATTTCAAGCGAAATCTTAGGCGATGCTTCTATCAGCCAAATAAGCGTGTGCGTATCAAGCAGATATTTCACCACATATACTCCGTCATGTCGTCAAGTGGCGCGTCAAAATCATCTGCTGTCCATATCTCCCCGCTCCACTTACCAAACAAATCCGAAAAAGGCCGTTTATCGGGCGACACTGGTGTTGGTTTCTTGCTGACACGTTCATTAAACAAGGTGATATGAACCTTGTATTGTTCGGGTATTTTTACCATTTGATTTGTGCCGTCATAGAATTTACCGTTTTCAAAATATCCCTCAAAAACGCGTGCCTGCATTGAAACCCTCCGTTCACGAAAACATGCCAAAAAGGCATACGACACCCCGGTTTTACATGTTTATAGTAGCACATACGCCACCGCCCGTCAAGGCGCGCCGCAAAACACGGCTTACGCACGAACATACAAAACGCACAAAAACCGGCATCCTCATGTAGGGGCGGCGTTCTGCCGCCCGCAATTTCCCGGCGTTTCGGCGGCGCGGTGGCGTTTGGGGTGGCGCGCCGGGGGCGTCGCGCCCTACGCGGGCGTTGCGGCGTTGGGTTGCGGGCGGTCGGGGGCGTTTAGGGTGGCGCGCCGGGGGTGTCGCGCCCTACGCGGGCGTTGCGGCGTTGGGTTACGGGCGGTCGGGGGCGACCGCCCCTACTCGGAGAGAACCCGGCCTTTTCGCGCTTCGTCTAATAAAGCAAGGTTATGCCGCACTATCTCTGCGTTGTGCGGATCATTGTGTTTCAGAAATATGTCCAATGCTTTTTTATACAAAGCCTCGGCGGCGGCAAAATCCCGCTTCTCCCGCGCAACTATCCCCAACTGATGGCAGGTACTGGCCGCGCCGTGTTCGTCGCCATGTTTCAGCTTTATCTTCAGTGCCTTTTTATACCAACCCTTGGCGGCGGCAAAATCCCCTTGCTCCTGCGCGACCATCCCCAACTGATGGTAGGTCAAAGTCGCGCCATGTTCGTCGCCATGTTTCAACTTTATCCTCAATGCCTTTTTATACCAACCCTCGGCGGCGTCAAAATCCCGTTTATCCTCCGCGATCATCCCAAACTGATGGTAGGTTTGCGCCGCGCCGTATTCGTTGCCCTGCTTCAGTTCTATCTCCAGTGACTGTTTATACCAAGCCTCGGCGGCGACAAAATCCCGTTTCTCCTCCGCGACCATCCCCAACTGATGGCAGGCCGATGCTTCTGATTTTCCAAAGGCTTTCGCGTCGTACGCAAGCTGTGTAAACAATCTTTCTGCCTCTGATAAATTGCGGGTGTTTAGCGCGTATACTGCCAAGGCTTGCGTTAACGCAAGCACATGCGTCCGCATGTCCAGTTCCCGGGCAAGTTTAAGCGCCCGGTGGAAATTCGCACCAAACAGCGCAAACACTACCCTTTGCTCATGCAGTTTTTTGGGCGCGTAATTCTCCGCCAAACTGCCCATTTCGCTCACGAACGCCCGTTTGTCGGTTTCATGTGCCGGGTGAAGGCGTGTCAAACTGGCGCGAAGGGCGGGGTGCAGTTGACAGACGTTGTTCCCGATTGAATGACACAGCCCGGTTTGTTCCAAAGATGCGAAGCATTTGCCGATAGTGTCAAGACCATCGGTTTCAAGCATGTATCCAATATAATCAGCATCGGCATAGTGTTCGTGCAGTCCAAGCAGACGCAGCACCGGGGCGAAGGCGGGGTTAAGAGTTCTTCCGTACACCCCAAGCGCGAATTGTATGCGGCGCACGTCCTCAACGCCCTCAACGGCGTTGAACTCGTCCTCCAGTTCGTCAAGCAACGCGCTTGCCGGGGTTTTGTCAAGGCACAGAAGGATTGCCCGGATTGCCAGTGGGTTGCCGCCAAGCATGCCCAAAATATCTTTATAAATCGGGTCTTTGCGGTCAAGTGTCAAGTCTAAATCCTTGACAACGGCATTGCAGTACTGCCAAAGCTCTTCACCGCGCAACCCTTCCAAAGGCAAACGGAAGCAGTCGGTTTTGGGCAGCCAGCTTTCCGGCGAACGGCTTGTGATAAGCACCTTTGTCTGGCCGCCATGCAGTTCGTGCAGAAAGTCTTTAAGAAGCTTGCGATCCTCTTCGGGAATCAGCGCGGAAACCTCCGTTCCGGGAATGCCGCAGACCGATTCAAAGTTGTCCCATACGATAAAGAGCCTATTCTCTTTAAGCGTCTTTACAAGCGCCGCCAGTTTTTGGTCTTCCTGTAACGCCATTGCCTGCGTTCCGAACAATGCATCGACCAAGTAGTTTATGACATACCAAGCATTGTGGATATCCTCAAAGCTTAACCAAAATGCGCCGTTCCCCAGACCGTTTGTGGCCTCTAACCAGTGCAGAAACCCTTTAGCCAGTGTTGTCTTGCCCTCTCCCGCCATGCCGTGAATAAGGATTCCGGCGGGGTTAAGACGCAACGCCCTTTCAAGTTTTTGGACATCGCGGTCGCGCCCGATAAAACCGTAGTCCCCAAGTTTGTGTGCCTCGTCCGGCAGCGCGCTTTCCCGCTCCGCGCCGGGCTTGAGTTTGGGCATGTCCGCCGTTTCACGCTTGTACAGCACGGGGACAATCCAGTCCTTAAACTCCACCGCGCCGTAGTATGTATCGCGGTTTTGATTCCTGTACATTTCCTCGCGCCCGTACTGCACGGCCGAAGATATATCCCCGCTTTTGAAAAGCCTTCTGTAAAACGCGGGAACAAAGGCTTCCGCGCCTTTGACCCACAGACTGTAGCTCATGGCGACCACGCCATGAATCTGCGCTTGAAGCAGACTTACCGCCACGGACGAGAACGGGTCGTCATCCATCGTCGCGGACTGACAGGCGTTCAAGACCATGACCGGAATTTCATGTCTGCGCAATAACTGTCCCAGTATCTGCGCCGAGATTTCATCCGGTGTATGATCGTATTTCTCAAAAACAAGCATCCCGGTTGGCTCGCCAAAACCACCGTGACCGTCAAAGTGTACGATATGGTAGAACCCCGGTTTCTCCTCCAACACGGAACGGAGTTTATCAAATGTTGGCGGACGCAGGACGTCTATATGTACGGGCCACTTTTCTTTGCCGGCAAAATCAAGCACGGGGCGGGCAAGCGTCTGAAACCCCACATCCCCGTCGCCGTAGGGACGCGCGATAATATATAAAATGTTAAGCTGACCGGATTGCGTCAGGTCAGGAAGGGTCAGAGAATCTCCGCCTTTGTTTTCCACACGGCGCTCTATCCTGCACTGCAAGGCCAGAAGCCCATCGGACGCACTCTCCAACACTTCCCAAGGCCAAGACATGACGGCGGCGTCATCACTGACAATCTCCAAGGAAAGTTCCGCCAGCCCGGCATTTCGGGCGCTATTGTACCAGTTTTGCGCTTGCCCGCCGCTGTCAAAAAGGGCGTCAAAGGCGTCCCTGCCCCAGTCGGACAGGGCGGTTTGAACCGCGTCGGCGCGCTTTTGGAATACGTCAACGGGAAGATCTAAATATTGCTCCATGTACCATGTCAACTCGCGGCGGAGTGACTGGCCGCCAACTTGAATTGACCAAGGCGGCGTAAGAAAGGCGGGATGCGATTGAACCCCATTCTTTTGAACAACAAACGCAGGAAGTCCGTCTTCTGCTGTGCCTGTGTGCCTGACTTGCAATGTCATTCTGCATACACCCCCACAAAAATTATCCCGTCTCCATTATACGACACAAAAACCGGTATCCTCAGGTAGGGGCGGCGTTCTGCCGCCCGCACTTTCCCGGCGTTTCGGCGGTGCGGTGGCGTTGAGGGTGGCGCGCCGGGGGCGTCGCACCCTACGCGTGCGTTGCGGCGTTGGGTTACGGGCGGTCGGTGGCGTTTAGGGTGGCGCGCCGAGGCGTCGCGCCCTACGCGGGCGTTGCGGGCGGTCGTTTCGTCTGTGCAAATTGGACATTCAAGCGTCAGCCGTGTGTGGAAGTCACCAAGAAGCGCCGCTCCCCTACTTCTCCTGCCCCAACAGGTCAAAGCCCTCTCCCAAAACCTCGTGCGCGGGGGTGAGTATAATGAACGCCTTGGGGTCGATTTCCTTGACAAGGTTTTTAAGCGGCGCAATCTGCTGGCGTCTTATCGCGCACATTATGATGTTGCGGCGCATGTGGGTGTACGCGCCCTCGCCGGAAAGGTATGTTGCGCCGCGCTGAAGCTTTTGGGTGATTGCCTCGCCTATTTCGGTGATGCCGTCGGAGATGATATATACCACGCGCCCCGCGTCCGTGCCGTAAAGCACAAGGTCAATAGCGCGCGAGGCCACAAATATCGCGAGAATGGAGTGAAGCCCGGCGTCCACGCTTCCGAACACCAGCATCGACGCCCCTATGACCACCGCGTCCATGATAAGGAGAAGAACGCCCATCTGCATGTGCGGAAACCTGCGGCGCAGAAGCCGCGCGACAACGTCGCTCCCCCCGGTTGACGCGCCTTGGCGGAACACAAGCCCAAGGCCGGCGCCCATCATAAGCCCGCCCGCGAGCGCGGCCATAAGCGGCTCGGTCTGCACGGGGGTCAGGGCGCTTGTAAAGTCTATCATAAGCGACGAAACGGCCATGCCAAGAACGCTGAACAGCATAAACCGTCTGCCGACAAATCGCCAGCTTACAACAAACAGCGGTATGTTCATGACTATAACCATAAGGCCGATGCCTATATCCGGCAGAAAGTGATGTATAAGAATTGAAATGCCGGTAAGCCCGCCGGTGACGGTTTGGTTCGGCTCTAAAAAAAGGTTGATGGCAAGGGCGTATAAACTGCTTCCCAGAACTGTGCCGAGAATATTCAGGGCGGTAAGACGTGCTTTTCGCATTTTTAACCCTCTTCAGTCGTATTTAAAGTCATTTGTACTTCCCCCGTATCTTCCGGGCGCATAAGCGCGCCCGCCGCGGGCAGATTTCTTACGCGATAGCGCGTTTGGTTAAGAAGCGCCGTTTCCGCAAGCCGCTTCGCGGCGGTTACGCGGCTTTTCGCTTTAAGCGACATGACCGCCACGCCTTGGGTCGTACGGGTGGTCTTCGGCGTAAGCGCGGCGGTGTGGAAGATAAGCGCGCGAGTGTCGCTTGCCATAAGCATAATCTCCGCCTCTTCCTCAAGATGAAAGGCGGCGGCAAGGGGCGAAAGCCCCGAATAGGCGTTTTTCAGAAGCCTTCGGTTCGAGACGGTGGCAAAGCCCGAAAGTTCTATCCGCGCGGCCTTGCCGTTTTCAAAAACAAGCAGAAGGCTTCCCGAATAGTCGCCCGGCCTTACGCAGAACGCAAGCTGCTCGCCCGCGTCAAAGCCAAGCTTGCTTGGAAGGTAGTCGCCCAAAAGGCTTGCCTTGGTGTCGTCAAACTCGTGCATACGCGCCTTGTAGCACTGCTGGTTTGTGGTGAAGAACAGAAATTCGTCCTTGTTGCCCGCCGCGAAGCTTTGTCCCGGTCCGTCGCCGTCCTTGTACTTGTGTTCGCCGCTCATGCGAAGGGACTGGGGCGTAATCTTCTTCAAATATCCCTCGCGGCTTACGAACACATGCACGGGGTAGTCCTCGATATGCTCCTCGGGCTGATACTCGGCGTGGTCATAGGCAAGCAGAGTGCGGCGCGGCGCGCCGTACTTCTTCTCTATGGCCTTCAGCTCGGCGGCAATAACGCCCTTCAGCCTCATTTTGTCCGCCAGAGTGCCTTCCAATTCCGCAATCTCGCCCTCCAGCTTGGAAATTTCCTCGGTGCGGCGCAGTATGTACTGGCGGTTTATGTTCCTTAAACGTATGTCGGCCACGTACTCGGCCTGTTTCTCGTCGATCCCGAAGCCTATCATAAGGTTCGGGACAACCTCGGCCTCTTCTTCGGTTTCGCGGATAATCTGTATGGCCTTGTCGATGTCAAGCAGTATCTTCGCAAGCCCGCGCAGAAGGTGAAGCCGCTCGCGCAGACGGGACGCGTCAAAGTGCAAACGGCGGCGGACGCAGTCCGTGCGCCACGCGCACCACTCCTCAAGAAGTTCGCGCACGCCCATAACGCGCGGCGAACCGGCGACAAGGATATTGAAATTGCAGTTAAAGCTGTCGCACAGCGGCGTCATCTTGAAAAGCTTCTGCATAAGCGTGTCGGGGTTTGTGCCGCGCCGCAGGTCTATGGCAAGTTTAAGGCCGGTCTTGTCCGTTTCGTCGCGCATGTCGGATATTTCTTTAAGCTTCCCGTCCTTAACAAGCCTTGCCACTGCCTCCAGAACGGCCTCCAGCGTGGTGGTATAGGGAAGCTCGGTTATCTCGATTATGTTTTCCGCCTTGTCAAAGCGCCAGCGCGCGCGCACCTTGAACGAGCCGCGCCCCGTCTCGTATATCTGGCGCATTGCGTCTGCGTCATATATAATCTCGCCCCCGGTGGGGAAATCCGGCGCGGGCATGGTATCCAAAATGTCGCAGTCCGGGTTTTTAAGGAAGGCCGCCGTGGTGCGGCAGACCTCGGCAAGGTTGAAGCCGCACATCTGCGAGGCCATTCCCACCGCAATGCCTTGGTTCTGGCTTACAAGCACGTTCGGGAAGGCCGTGGGCAGAAGCGCGGGTTCCTTGGCGGTGTTGTCGTAGTTATCCGCAAAGTCCACCGTGTCATGCTCTATGTCGCGGAAAATCTCCTCGCAAAGCTCTTCAAGCTTCACCTCGGTATAGCGCGAGGCGGCGCACACTATATCCCGGCTGTACACCTTGCCGAAGTTGCCCTTGGAGTCGATAAACGGGTGCAGAAGCGACGCATTGGCGCGGGTAAGGCGCACAAGCGTGTCGTAAATCGCGCCCTCGCCGTGCGGGTTAAGGCGCATGGTCTGTCCGACGACGTTGGCGCTTTTTGTGCGCGCGCCGGTTAAAAGCCCCATTTTGTACATCGTGTAAAGAAGCTTCCGGTGCGAGGGCTTAAAGCCGTCAATCTCCGGGATAGCCCGCGACACGATAACGCTCATGGCATAGGGCATGTAGTTTTTTTCAAGTGTCTGGGTAATCGGCTGGCTGATTACCTCGGCGTGAAGCCCCTCCGGCGTCCCCGCCCGGGGCTTTGGTCGCTTTTTTTCCATACCGCACATCCAAAAAATAAGTCCGCCGTCCCGGCGGCGCAATTGTCCAAGGGTGTCCACACCCTTTAAGGGCATTCTATCAATTCGGATGGCGTATTGTCAAGGTGGTTGCGTGAGTCTGGCACGGCAGACGCATGAATGTCCAATTTGCGCAGACTAAATGTAGGGGCGGTCGCCCCCGACCGCCCGTAACCCCGGGAAATCCCACAGGCACGGGCGACCGAGGACGGTCGCCCCCATAGTCACCGCACCGCGCCCTTACCCTCTTTAGAAAAGAGGGTGGATGCCGAAGGCGGACGGGTGTTTTGACCGGGCGACCGAGGACGGTCGCCCCTACATGAGGATGCCGGTTTTTGTGCATCTTATATGTTCGTGCGTCAACCGTGGTGAGTCTGGTTACAGAACACGCCAAGTAGAGCCAATCCCGAACCGAACGGCACAGAAGGACAGGCTAAAGCGCTTTTTACGGCCACACAAGAAACCCCTCTCCCGCATATGCTGATGTTGGCGGCCAGACGATCTTTGTCTGGCTGTACGCAACAAATTATAGTAAAGCATAAAGGAGAGACTTGTCGTGGGAATGCCCGTAATCACACCAGGAACGGGAAGTCGCGATCAATCTATAACAGACCTGATCGAATCGGTAGCTCTGCAGGAAACCGCGCTTTCGCATATCCTTAACGCGGAAGGCGAAAAGATGCAGGCGTTCATCGCGAAACCCGATGTCACACCGCAACAACTGATAGCCCTGAACCAGTCGGTTCAGAAACTGATCAACGCCGCCGCCCGTCTTGAGATGCTTTTCCAAAGCAAACTTGAACTGTTCGCGGATATGCCCGCGGGTTCAGCCGCCGGGTCAACCGGGCCAACCGGAGCAGATGGGGCGACCGGGTCAACCGGAGCGACCGGGGTCACGGGCGACACCGGGCTAACCGGCGCATCCGGCGCAACAGGCATCACCGAACCGCCCGTAACGCCGGGCGCTATGTCAAACGCGGCCGCGCAGTTTGTAAGCGGGTCGGTGCTTGGCGCGACGCCGCTTAAGGCAAGCCTTTTCGCGGCGGCGAGTATCGGCGGCGCATCCGCCCATTATGAAGACGGCGTCACCGCCGGGACAGACGACACCGTCTCCGCCGCGTTTGATACGGGCGTGCTTGACGGCGCGTCGCTGAACGTCGGCGGATCACCGCTGCCTTTAAGCGACATCCTTACCCTTGGGGCGGCGAACCAGTACGCGCAAGCCTCGCAAGGCGGCGTGTCCCGGGCGATGACCGGCGCGGTCGGCAACGACGGCACGCCAAGCGCCGATTTCCCCGCCGGGGCGACGTTCAACCTTATGAAAATCATCCCGGAAACCCCGGCGCTTTCCGCCGCCGCGCTTACAATCGGCGCTGTCAACGGCGGCGCGCAGTGGGACGCCGCGCAAGGCAACGTACTGGCGGCGGCAACCGACGCGGCCAACCCTTCGCAGGGGCGCGGGTACAGTCTCGCGAGCGCGGCGCTGGAGCTTACGTCCCCGGCAATCGGCGCGATGGCGGACACCTTCAACACCGCGCTTGAAGCCCTGGGCACCGCAGTCAGCGCGCTTGGAAGCCAAGTGATTACCGGCCTTACCAACGGCGTCGCGGACAGCTTGGACGTCCTTAGCACGCTTACCGGCGGGCTTAACATCGGCGCGAACACGCTTACCGCGACTGTCGGGCTTGACCCCTCTGTCATACCGGATTTTTCAACGCCCGTATCAACGCCGGACAAAGCCGTGACGTTGGTAATGACCGACGGAAGTCTCAGCGCGGATCTGGGTACGCTTCTGGGCGGCACTCTCAACGGACTGCCGCCCAACACCGAGCTTATCAGTACGGCGACGATGAACAAGCTTGGAAGCGACTTCGCCGCCGTCGCGGATTCACTCCGGCTGCAAATGGGCGAAGTGATGGCGGCAATGCTGGACGACGCGCTTGTCAGCGTCTCGGGACATATAACCCTTATGGAGGTTCTGACCGTGGATACCGGGCTTGACATAAGCTATACGGGAACTCTTGAGGACTTGTTGCGCGGCACGCAAAGTCTAAGCGTAAGCGGGACGGGCGCGCTAGCGCTTCTGGGCGGGGCGGCGGATACCGTCATCGGGCTTATGCAGACGGCGCTTGTCACGGTGCTTACCCCGCTGATAACCGGTATCCTGTCCGACGCCGGCAACACTGTCGGGGCGGCAGTGACGACTATGGAGGGTCTTCTCAGTCCGGTTTTCGCGCTGTTCAGCGGCGTGATGTCCTGCAACATCAACGTGCAGCAGGACGGCGACAATACATTCGGCGAAATCCCGCTTCAGTTCACATTCTTGGGGGACGGCGCGGTGCTTAACCTTGGTCTTGCGCAGGTGGGGCCGAATACTGTTCCGGCCTAGCCGAACGAAAACACGGGTTTTTAAAGCGTCTGAAAAGAAGGAGTAAAGACCATGTCCATGCCAATAATCACGCCGGGAACGGGAACCCGCGAACAGGCAATATCCGACCTTATTGAGTCGGTGGCGCTGCAGGAGGCCGCGCTTTCGCATATCCTGAACGCCGAAGGGGAAAAGATGCAGGCGATTTTACAGAATCCCGGCACCACGCCGGATCAGTTTATGCGGCTTAACGAATCTGTAAACAAGCTTGTGAACGGTGTAACGCGGCTTGAGATGCTTTTCCAGTCCAAACTGGAACTGTTCCAAATCAAGCCGCAGGCGTCTTAATTTCCGGGGAAACAGGCGGTTTTCGC
>JAISVI010000054.1 GCA_031271665.1 Oscillospiraceae bacterium | reverse complement strand
GCGCCGCCCAGCGGTTTTCAAGTATCCCAAGCACCGGCAGCATAAGCCCAAGCAGCGCCGGCGTCCAAAAGAAGGCGTACCCGCAGCAAAGCGCGGCCTCTGCCGCCGCAAGCAGGCGGTGCGCGGCAAGCTTATAGCGCGCCGCCGACAGCGCGACCAGCGCGAGTATGAACACAACGCCCAAAAGGGGGCTGTCAACCAGTCCCCAAAAAACAAGCAGTATAACGCCCACACACACCCGGGCAAAAACAGCGTGAAGCTTCAAAAGCGTACTGTTACTCCCCTTAGAGCCTGTTTACTATCCGTTTCGCGTATGGTAAACAGGTTTTTACAAATACTTCCTAAGCTTTTCAAATACCTCCGACATGTTAAGCGGCTTGCCGATATGGTCGTCCATTCCCGCCGCAAGACATTGTTCGATGTCCTCTCTGTAGACGTTCGCCGTCATCGCGATTATCGGCAGCGGCTTCTTCCATCCGGCCCGCAGCGCGCGTATGCGCCGCGTGGCCTCAAACCCGTCCATTTCCGGCATTTGCAAATCCATAAACACCGCGTCGTACATGTCCGGGTTCGCCGCGACCATGTCAAGCGCCTGTCTGCCGTTATCGGCGCAGTCGATAAGTATCCCCGTGTCCTCAAGCAAAATGATAATAATCTCGCGGTTTATCTCAATATCCTCGACGATAAGCAGACGCTTTCCCGCAAATTCGTCCCTTTTGCCCACGCCAAGCGCTTTGTCCTTGGCCGCTTCCGCGTCCGTTTGCTCACAGCGCCCAAGCTTCGCGGTGAAAATGAACCGCGAACCCTTTCCCTCTTCTGACTCGACCCATATTTCGCCGCCCATAAGTCCGACTATATGCTTTGAAATTGCAAGCCCAAGACCCGTTCCGCCGAATTTGCGGGTTATTCCGCCCTCGCCCTGCTCAAAGGCGACAAAGATGCGTTCTTGCTGCTTGGGGGATATGCCGATGCCGCTGTCAGTCACCTCGACGCGCAGGACGCAGGTTTCGTCCGTCTCCGAGGAAAGGGTGGCGTAAAGGTCTATCGCGCCGCCCTCGGGCGTAAACTTCACCGCGTTGGAAAGAAGGTTTGTCATAACCTGCGTAAGGCGCTGGGCGTCCCCGGAGACGTTGTGCTTCAGTTCTGTTTCAAACCGCCACGACAGGCGGTGGTTTTTCTCGTCCGCGCGAACCCGGACGAATGAAACGGCCTTTTCAATCACGTCTTCCAAAGAAAGCGCGTCGTTTACCAGTTCTGCTTTATTGGCCTCTATTTTCGATATTTCAAGTATATCGTTGATGATGTGCAAAAGGTGGTCAGACGCCTCGTCTATCTTTTCAAACGCATAGTCCTTGCGCGGCTGCGCCTCCGCGTGCCGCCCGATAGCCGTCATTCCCATGATGGCGTTCAGCGGGGTTCGCATCTCGTGGCTCATACGGGACAGGAACTCGCTTTTCGCGCGGTTCGCGGACTGCGCCTCGGCAAGCGCGTTTTGCAGAAGCTCATTCTGGCGCTCGATTTCCCGCATCATGTGCTTTTGCTCGCGAAGGTCGCGCGTATACCCGGCCAGAATATAGTCGTCGCGGTACTTTATCCGCACAAGCGTGATTTCCGCCGGCAGAGGCGTACCGTCGCGTGTTTGGTGCATCCATTCAAACGTAAGACGCCCTTCCTTGAACGCCTTGTCCCTTAACTGCCGGGTTACTTCATCCGACCGTCTGCCGTCGGGCAGAAACTCCGGGTAGCAATCTTTGAAATTTTCGATACGCTCTTGCTTTGTGTCAAAGCCGAAAAGCGTTACGGCGGCGTCGTTGCAGTCAATTACGATGTGGTCGCGGTTCCACAGCACGCAGCTTAAAGGCGTGGCGTTAAGCATAAGCTTCGCGTACTCGTCGGCGCGGCGTACCTTTTCCGCCTCTTCGTGGCGGCTTATCACGTTGGCAAGCATAAAGCTTGCCGCGCGAAGCATGTCAACTTCGTACTCGGTGAAGGTTTTTTCCACGCTGGTGTCTTCAAAAAGCGTGAAGCCCCAGAACCCGCCTGCGTCAAATATCGGCAAAACCAACACGGAAACACAGCCGAACAAATCCGCAAGGGCGGCCTCGGGCATACGGCTGACCGGGCCGTTGATATATCCGCCCGCCGACAAGACACCCTCCCAGCGCGCGGCAAATTCGGCGCAGGCAACATCCTGAAGCGCGTCAAGCACATCGGCGGTGCCGCCCGATTTCTTCTCCCACCTGTAAATCTGCGAAACATGAAGCCCGTCGGGTTTGTCGATATTGCGGAACACCGACATTCGGTCAATGTTCACCGAACCGGCGATAAGCCCGACCCCCTCGGTCATCGCGCCCGCGAAATTGCCCCGGCTTTGCAGAAGAAGCGCAAGCGTCGCCTTGTTAAGGGTGTCAAGCATTTTCTCGCGGTTTACAAGGATTTCCTTTTGTCGCGCGTTTTCCGTGACGTTTATCCCGTATTCCAAATGGGCCTTTCTTCCGCCGGGCCAGTCGATAAGGCGCGCCGTTTTACGGTGCGTCTCGCCGTTAATCTCGCGGCTTTCCCATGTTATAACCTTGTCCGGTTCCTGTTGAAGCTGATAATAGGGGCAGAAATCACATCTTTTGTCAAGGCGCTGCACAAGCGCGTAGCAGTACTGCCCTGCTCCGTCGTCCTTTAACCCGAACTCCGCCCTGAATTTGTCGTTAAGGAAAAGTATCTCGCCGGTCTCCGGAACAGTAACGCCAATAAACGCGTCGATCCCGTTGAGTATATTTTTAAGTATGTCAAGGTTGCGCCGGTCTTCATTGCCTGATGCCGTTATGCCCGTGGTGTCCATTTGACTGTCCCCCCGTTTTCTTCGTTGTTAGATTATAGCACCACGCGCAGGAATCGGCAAGCATAGGGTTACTACATTTTACATTCTCTATTTACATTGGTAATTATCTATTGAAACCCCTGCATAGATTTGCTATAATATCGGCGGGTGATTGAAATGGGTAAACTAAAGGGAATCAACGCGGCGAAAGGGCTTGATATCGTCGGCGGCAACGCCGCGCTTTATCAGCGGCTGCTTAAAAAATTCAATGACAACACCATGTGCGAGGATTTGCTTGCCGCCATACGGGGCGGCAACGCCGCAGAAATCCGCGAGGCCGCCCACGCGCTTAAGGGTGTAAGCGCGAATCTGGGGCTTGACCTTTTGTTCCAGCGCTCGCAGGAAATAGAGCAGACGGCCAAAAATGGCGAGGCCGTCGCGCCAAGCGACCCGCTCGTCTCCGCCCTTGCCGAGGAGAGCGCCCAAACAAAGGCGTCAATCCAAGCCGTGCTTGACAACCCCGGGCTTTTGAGTAAGTAATGCGGAAAATACGCATCCATTTTCAACAGCTTCTCGAAAGGAGCAATCCTAAATGATGTACCCATTTATGACCCTTCCGGATGAAACTTTAATAACTCATTCGCACCTCATTGAAAAGGACGGAATTAAAACCGTTGATGTTCATTTTGAACGCCCTTCCGAAAAGAATTTTTTGGATAGCGCCAGGTGTTCGTTGCCGTCATATGAATGGATTATTCTAGACGGATATACGGACGTCGAAATAGAAGAGTTTGGGAAAATGCTTCATGACGGCGCTCATATTTTTTTCAAATATGCAGAGCTTGGAGGGGCGGAAGTTGCCAAGGCACATGACAAGGAGGCGATAGTGTGATTGCCGTTAATTATTCAACAGCACGGGACAACTTCAAGAAATTCTGCGATACAGCCGTACAGGATTTTGAAACCATTATAGTAACCCGGAAAATGGGTGAGAATGTCGTTCTTATGTCCGAGTCGGAATATAACAATCTTATGGAAAATCTGTATATCCGAAGCGACAAAGCCGACTATCAGTGTTTACTTGAATCCGTTGCACAACTAAAACAGGGCAAGGGGCAGATTCGGACGCTGATTGACGATGAATAAAGTTTTTTCGGATATCGCATGGGATGATTACCTGTACTGGATCGAGAATGACAGAAAAATTACGCGGAAAATCAATGACTTATTGCGTGATATCGAGCGTAACGGTCATGGTGGCATCGGCAAACCAGAGCCTTTGAAACACG
>JAISVI010000149.1 GCA_031271665.1 Oscillospiraceae bacterium | reverse complement strand
CTATGTGGGGGAGCGTACGCATGGATGTCCAATTTGCACAGACTAAATGTAGGGGCGGTCGTCCCCGACCGCCCGCACCTGCGGGATTTTCCGGGGTTACGGGCGGCAGAACGCCGCCCCTACGACCCTCTCCGCCGCCTGTCGGCGGCACCTCCCCCCGAGGGGGAGGCAAGGGGCGTGTTGGGGGGGCGCAAGGGCGAGGCGCGTTTTGACCACGAAAAAAACCGCTTGACAAAACGGCGGCGCGGTGGTACAGTGTAGACAATAGGACGGCTACCTTTGCATGGGACGGTCGCTCCTCGTTTCTGTTAGTGTCTGAAGGAAGCGCCGCGCCTTGCGTTAGTAGGGTGCGGCGCTACTTCTTCTTTTTATCGAAGAAGTCCGCCACTAAACGGATAACGGTTGCGATTAACATAAGTAATGCCAACGTTTCCGTAAGCGTCATGTCTTCTCCTTTCAGAGAAGCAACCCCGCCGCCCTATTGCCTGCAATGCCGATTATAGCATCTCCGGCGTCACTTGAAAAGAGATATTTTTACATTATTCGCGTTTTTACCCTTGACGCGCCACGCCATAAATCCCATGTAGGGCGCGACGCCCCCGGCGCGCCACCCCACCGCAACCGCGCCGAACAAACGGGCGGCAGAACGCCGCCCCTACAATCCGTCCCCAAATTGTTCATTGTCAATTGTCAATTCCCCGCCGGGGGATAATCCTCCGTCACGCTTCGCGCGCCACCTCCGTTTGCGAAAGGAGGCTTTGCGTCCCCCGTAAGGCTCCTTTTCCAAAGGAGCTGTCACGAAGTGACTGAGGATTTCTTGCGGCGGCTACGCCGTTTGTAGGGGCGGCGTTCTGCCGCCCGAGAGCCCCGTCGTCTGCGCGTTTTTGGGGTGGCGCGCCGAGGGCGTCGCGCCCTACAGTGGCAATCCTCCGTCGCGCTGCGCGCGCCCCCCTCTTTTCTAAAGAGGGTTTTGTAGGGGCGGTCGTCCTCGACCGCCCGTCATTCCCCCGACCAATGGCATAGATGTGTTTAAGGGAGCGAGCATATGACGCCTTTTATTAACCGGGAACTAAGCTGGCTTAGGTTCAACGAGCGGGTGCTTGCCGAGACGGCAAAGCCGGAAACGCTTGCGCTTGACCGGCTTAAATTCCTTGCCATAACCGCCTCTAACCTTGACGAGTTCTGCATGGTGCGCGTTGCGTACCTGAACGACAGCAAGCATGACGGCGTCCCCGACGACGCCGGGCTTACCGCGGGCGAACAGCTTGAAAAGGTTCTGGCGTCTATGCGGCAGTTCCAGCTTCGCCAGTTAGACGCGCTTAATGAAATACTGGAAGACCTGCGCGGCCACGGCATAGTTTTCCTTAACGCCGAAGAGCTTGACGAATCGCAGCGCGGCTTTGTCAACAGGTTTTTCGAGGACGAGGTGCTTCCCGTAATCACCCCGCTTGCCATCGACCCGTCAAGACCTTTCCCCTTCCTCGCGAACCTTTCGCTTAATATCGGCGTGCGTATGCAAACAAACGCGCAGAAGGACGTTTACGCCGTCATACAGGTCCCGTCCATACTTCCGCGCTTTGTACAGCTTCCGTCACAGGACGGCATGTGCTGCTTTCTGCCGATGGAGGCGCTTATATCCTGTCATCTGCCCGAAATATGCAACTTGCACGAAATAAAGGCGTTCGGGTTTTTCCGTATAACGCGAAGCGCGGATTTTGACGCCGACGACTATGCCGACGACCTTCTTGAGGAAATGAAGCGCACCCTTCAAAAACGTAAGCGCGGAAGACCGATACGCCTTGAACTCAGCGCGTCTTTTGATGAGAAAATGCGGCTTTTCCTGCATGACATGCTTCACATAAGCAGCCGCTTTATTTTCGAGCTTCCCGGGTATTTGGATCTTAACGCGTTTATGAAAACTTCGTCGTTAAAGGGCTTCAGCCATTTGCGTCTTCCGGCGCTTACCCCCCGCCCCTCGGCGGATTTCGCGGATAACCGCGATATATTCGCGCTTATCAGAGAGCGCGACCGTATGCTGCACCACCCCTACGAACCCTTTGACTATGTTGTTGACTTTATCCAAAGAGCCGCCACCGACCCGGATGTGCTTGCAATCAAGCAAACGCTTTACCGGGTAAGCGGGCGCAGCCTGGTTGTCGCCGCGCTTGAGCAGGCGGCCGGGGCAGGCAAGCAAGTAACCGTGCTTGTAGAGCTTAAAGCAAGGTTTGACGAGGAAAACAACATCCAGTGGGCACAGCGGCTTGAACGCGCGGGATGCCATGTTATATACGGCCTTACCGGGCTTAAAACGCACTGCAAGGCAACCCTTGTCATTCGCCGGGAGGAGGACGGCATCCGCCGCTATCTGCATCTCTCCACCGGCAACTATAACGACGTTACGGCGCGGCTTTACACGGACATAAGCATGTTCACGTGCCGCCCCGCGTTCGGCGCGGACGCTTCGGCGCTTTTCAATCATCTTACCGGGTTTTCCCAGCCGCCGGAGTACCGCAAATTGGTGGTCGCGCCCGAACATTTAAAACGGTTTTTCCTTCACAGGATAGACGTTGAGATTCAGAACGCGCGAAGCGGGCTTCCAAGCGGAATAAGCGTTAAGATAAACTCGCTTCTGGACAGCGACGTTATCCTAAGGCTTTACGAAGCGTCCCAGGCGGGCGTGGAAATCAAGCTTCTTGTACGCGGCATCTGCGGGCTTCTTCCGGGCGTTCAGGGGGTAAGCGGCAACATCCGCGTGCGCAGCATTGTGGGAAGACTTTTAGAGCATTCAAGGATCTTTGTCTTTACAAACGCGGGCGAACCCCTTGTATATCTCGGAAGCGCCGACCTTATGCCGCGCAACCTTGTGCGCCGCGTCGAGCTTCTGTTCCCGGCGGAGGACGCCGGAATTAAATCGCGCCTTCGCGGGATACTTGACTTAATGTGGCGCGACAATGTATGCGCGTGGGAAATGTCAAACGACGGCACGTATCGCCGCGTCGCGGCGTCCGCCGATACGCTTGACTCCCAACTTGCGCTTGCCGAGGGTTTTGTGGTATGATAACGCAAGGGCGGTGATGGACTTGAAGGAAAGTTTTACGGTATTGATTGAACAAGGCGAGGACGGGGCATATATAGCAACTGTTCCGTCACTTAAAAGCTGTTATACTCAGGCGGACACAATCCCGGTGCTTCTTGAAAAGGTCAAAGAGGTAATAGAACTGTGTCTTGAATGTCAAAGCGACATTCTGCCGCTTCCAAAATTTATCGGCGTGCAGCAAATGGAAATAGCTTTATGAGCCGACTGAAAATCATAACAAGTTTACAAATGTGCAGGCTGTTGGAACGCAGTGGTTTTTCCGTCCTTCGGCAAAGAGGCAGTCACAGGTTTTACATCCACGAAGACGGAAGAACAACGGTCATTCCCATGCACACCGGTGATTTGGACAGGACATTGATACGCAAAATCCTTGCCGAAATTGATATGAGCATTGACGAATACAACGCAAAACTGTAGTACAGGGGGTGGCGCATGAAGATAGGTATGCTTACAAGCGGCGGGGACTGCCAGGGGCTTAACGCCGCGCTTAGAGGGGTGGCTAAGGCGCTGTACGGCGCGCTTCCTGACGTAGAGCTTTACGGGATACAGGACGGGTACAAGGGTCTTATAGAAGGCTCGTGGCGCATAATGGATCCGCGGGAGTTTTCGGGCATACTTCGCGAGGGCGGCACCATACTCGGAACGTCGCGCCAACCCTATAAAACTATTCAGGACGCCGACGAAAACAACATGGACAAGCTTACCATGATGGTCAATAACTATAGGAAAGGCGCGTTCGACGCGCTTGTCATATTGGGCGGCTGCGGAACGCATAAAACCGCCAACGCGCTGTGTCAGGCCGGGGTGAATGTCGTCACCCTTCCAAAAACGATTGATAACGACCTTTACGGAACGGATTATTCTTTCGGGTTTGACAGCGCCGTTGCAAAGGCCGCCGAGGTTCTTGACGCCGTTCACTCAACAGCCGCCGCCCACGGAAGGGTGTTCGTGGTCGAGCTTATGGGCAACAAGGCCGGTTGGGTAACGCTTTACGCCGGAATCTCCGGGGGAGCTGACATTATTCTGTTGCCCGAAATCCCCTATTCGCTTGAAAGCATACTTCCCGTTATTGAAAAGCGCAACAACGACGGCAAGCATTTTTCCATTGTCGCGATTGCCGAGGGCGCGCTTACCAAGGAAGAGGCGGCGCTTCCTAAGAAGGAACGAAAAAGCGGCGGTTCCACTTCGGGGTCACGGCTTGTCAAGGTCTTGGACGAGCGCCTTGAGCATCAGGATGTTCGCCTTGCTATTCCCGGCCATTTCCAGCGGGGCGGCGACCCCACGCCGACCGACCGGGTTTTTTGTTCGCGCCTTGGCGCAAAGGCGGCCGAGCTTATACTAAAGAAGAAGTTCGGGAGAATGGCCGCGCTTCAAGGGACTTCGATTGTTTCCGTTCCTTTGGAAACAGTGGCGGGAAAACAAAAAACTATCCCGCCCGACTGCGAGATTTTAGCGCAAGCGCGTTCGCTTGGAATATCGTTGGGAGAGTAGGCTCTTTCCCAAAAATGAAAAATAGTCCGTGCGACTATTTTTTTTGTTTTGCGACAGGCGGGACAGGCTATAATAATTAAAAGCCGTCCCCTACGGTGGCGGCGGTTGGGGTCTGCGGGCGGTCAATGGCTGCCCCTATGTCGGGGGGTGGCGCGCCGAGGGCGTCGCGCCCTGCAAAACCCTCTTTAGAAAAGAGGGTGGCCGCCGAAGGCGGACGGGTGTTTTGACACCGACGCGGGCGATTCGTGAATCGCCCCTACG
>JAISVI010000078.1 GCA_031271665.1 Oscillospiraceae bacterium | reverse complement strand
GGCAGCGACGGCGCGCTTCGCGCGCAGGCGGTGCTTGACGCCTGCCGCGAGGACACTTTCCTTGTGTCTGTCTGCGCCGTGTGCGCGGAAACGGGCGCGGCGCAGCCGCTTGACGCATTGGGCCGCGAATTGAAGGCGAAATATCCCGCCGCGCTGTTTCACACGGACGCGGTTCAGGCCTTTCTAAGGATGCCGCTTGACCCCAAGACGCTCCGCGCTGACCTTCTAAGCGTAAGCGGGCATAAAATCGGCGCGCCAAAGGGAATCGGCGCGCTTTACGTGCGGCGGGGACTACGGCTTGCGCCGGAGATTCACGGCGGCGGGCAGGAGGGCGGACTGCGCTCGGGTACGTCCAACGCGCCGCTTGCGGCGGCGTTCGCCGCTGCGGTTAAAAACTACGTCTGCGTCCCCGACGGACTGTGGCTTTACGCCAAAGAATCGCTTCAGTCGGTCGGGGCGCGCGTCCTTCCCCTGCCGGACGGCGCGAGAGCGCCGCATATCCTGTGCTTCGCGCTTGAAAGCGCCGCGCTCGGGCGATTCCTTCCCGGCGAGGTGCTTGTGCGTATGCTGTCCGACAAGGGCGTCTTCATATCCGCCGGTTCCGCCTGCAAACGCGGCAAACGCGGCCCCGCCCTTGACGGCGCTGCGCTTCCGCCCGGCATGGCCGACGGCATGGTTCGCGCAAGCTTCTCCGGCGAAACCGCGAAGGCGGATATAGACGCGCTTTGCGAAGCGTTGAGAGGACTTTAATTAGCAGTCACCGTAATGCCTGCGCCATAAAGGCGATTTGCTTACTCATTGGCCATAGCGTCAAGTTCAGACATTGTCTTATGAACCATTTTGGCTTTTCCGCTTTTTATCTCTTCAATACGCCGTTGAATCTCGGTCTGATTTGCCTCGTTCCAAAACGGGTCGCCGGTTATTTCAAAAGGAATCCTGTTTTGTCTGACAACAGCCTTTGCGAAAATTGTAAATGCGGTTGTCATATTAAGCCCCATATCCTCGAAAAGAATCTCCGCTTGGTTTTTAAGGCTTTGCTCCATGCGGACAGTTACGCTTGTTGTAGCCATACAATCAGCTCCTCACAACCGTATTATAAGCTGATTCACTTACATTGTCAACTGCTTGTTAAGCACCGCGCTTACAACTTGCGGGTCGGCCTTGCCGCCAAGCTTGCGCATGACCTGACCCATGAGGAAGCCCGTTACCTTCTGGTTTCCGGCTTTGTACTCGGCCACGGACTTCGCGTTCTCATCAAGCGCCTCGGCCACCGCCTTGGCGACAACGTCCGCGTCGCTTACCATGCCAAGGCTGTTTTCCTCGACATACGCGGCGGGGTCGATGTTCTCCTCGAAAATCTTGACAAGCAGCTTCTTTCCGACGTTCCTGTTAATTACCTTGCTGTCCACAAGCCCGATAAGTTTCGCGAAATTCCCGCAGTCGATAACGATGTCGTCATAGCCCTTGTTGTCGCCTTGGGCGATGCTTAAAAGCTCGGTGACTATCCAGTTCGCTGTCTCCCTTGGGTTGCCGCAAAGCGCGGAAACCGCGTCGAAAATATCGGAAAGATTCTTGCTTTGCGTTATAAGGCGGCTTTCATGCGCCGGAAGACCAAGGGTTTCGGTCATGCGCGCGTACTTATCCCGCGCCGATTCGGGAAGACTTGCGCGGACGGACTCTACCCAGTCGTCATCGATTGACACCGGCATAATCTCGGGGTTGGGGAAATAGCGGTAGTCGGTGGCGTCCTCTTTCTCGCGCATGGAAAAAGTTTCGCAAAGCGCGTCGTCCCAGCGGCGCGTTTCCTGAACAAGCGTCTCACTCCCCGTCTCAAGCGCGTCGATATGGCGCTGGGACTCGAAGGCTATGGCGGCGGCGATTGCTTTAAGCGAGTTCATATTCTTTATCTCGGCGCGTACGCCAAGCTTGTCCGCGCCGACCTCGCGCACGGAGATGTTCACGTCGCACCGCATAGACCCCTCCTGCATCTTGCAGTCCGAGATTCCCGCGAACGAGAGAAGCAGGCGAAGCTCCTCCAGATAGGCCGTAACCTCTTCGGCGGTGCGGAAGTCGGGGTTCGATACGATTTCGATAAGCGGAACCGAGGCGCGGTTAAAATCGGCAAGCGTCGCCCCGGCGCGCGTGTCGTGTACAAGCTTCCCGGCATCCTCTTCAATGTGTATCTGTTTAAGGGTGATTGTCTTTTTGCCCGCCTGGGTCTCTATCTCAACGCGCCCGTTGCGGCAGATGGGCGCGAAGAACTGCGTTATCTGGTATCCCGTGGGCAAATCGGGATAGAAATAGTTCTTCTTGTCGAAAGTCATTTCCCGCGTAATCTCGCTTTTGGTCAGAAGCGCGGCGGCGACGCCAAGCTCTATGGCCTTTTTGTTGACGATGGCGGGCATTCCGGGCATTCCGCAACAGGCCGGGCAGACATTGTCGTTGGCCTCCGCGCCGAACTTCGCGCTACACGAACAGAAAAGCTTTGTCTCGGTGGAAAGCTCGGCGTGAACCTCAAGCCCCATAACGGTTTCGTACTTCATGACGCGAACACCTCCCATGCCGATATAAGCGCCGCGTCGTTCTTCGCGTCTGCGACAAGCTGTACGCTTTGCCCGCCGCGCGAAAACGCAAGGGACGCAAGGCCCGCAAGCGGGGCAAGCGGGCTTTCCGCCGGAAGCGCGAGTACGTCGTATTCTCCGAAGGGCAGCGACTGTTTTATAAGTCTGCGAATCTTCATGGCCTTTTCGTAATAGCGGACATAGTTCTCGCTTGAAAGAACCGCCGCGCCCATAATCGCCGCAAGCTTTGTTTCAATGCCGAACGCCTGCGCGCGCGTTTTAAGGTACATGTCGTTAAGCCCCGTATAGTCCGGGGCGCGGTATCCGAACTTCACGCCGTCATAGCGGCTTATGTTGTTCGCCGCCTCGGCGCAGCTTAAAATATACATCACCTGGTCAAAGACTTCCGAGTATTTAAGCTTTCGCGCATCCCCTGTAAGGTCGGCGATAACCGGCTTTTTCTCCGGTTTGTCATAAGCGTACGCCTTGTCCGGGAACATCGCGCCGTCACGCGGGTCATGTCCGGCGATAAGCGAGAGAAGCGTGAAGCCCTCTTCAACATCCTCGCAGACAACGCCGATCTGATCCATCGACACCGCCGCCGGGATAAGCCCGAACCTTGACACCGTGCCGTAGGTCGGGCGAATGCAGAAAAGCCCGTTTTGCGCCGCGAGCAGGCGGTAATGGCCGAAAACGTCGCTGCAAAGCGTACCCGCGGCAAGCTCCGGGGGCGGACACATGCCGAACTCGGCGGCCTTTGCCCTGCCCGCAATGCTGACGCCGCTTTCGTTAAGCCGCGTTACGACATGCGCGTCGAACGGGGCGATAAAGTTTTCAAGCATTTTGCTTCCCGCCGCGGCGGGAAGCCCCTTTTGCATAATGCAATCGTTAAGGATAACGCCTGCGCTCATTCCCTCACCCACCTATCAGTCAAGCGTCCTCGGCACGCGGAAATACTCGCCGTGCCGCTGCGGTGCGGCGGACAGCAGTTCCTCGCGCGGGACAAGCTTTGCGGCAGCGTCCTCACGCAGGACGTTTTTTATATCAAGCACGCTTACAAGCGGCTTAACGCCGGTAACGTCAATCGCGTCAAGCGCCGCGAAGCTTTCGATAAGCGCGTCCGCCCGCGCGGAAAGCGCCTCTCGCTCGTCCCCCGTAAGCGCAAGCTTTGCGGAAGACGCGTACTTTTCGATGTCCTTCAAGCTATCACACCCTTTTAAGGCTTACTGAATAGTGGCGCTGTTACGCTTCACAACCTTTTTCGACCGGCAAATTCAGAATTTTTCACTTTGATTTCTGCGAAACAAAGCTCCAAAATTCTGAATTTGACAACTTGCGCCCTCGGCGCTTCGGGTCGAAAAAGAGTTGTTCAGCAGCCCTTACTTACCGTATCTTAATATGCACCTCGCGGAGCTGGCGCTCGGTAACGGTGCCGGGCGCGCCGAGAAGCAAGTCCTGGGCGGCGCTGTTCATGGGGAAGGCAACGACCTCGCGTATGCTATCCTGCCCGGTAAGAAGCATGACGATACGGTCAAGGCCGGGGGCCATCCCCGCGTGGGGCGGCGCGCCGTATTGAAAGGCGTTGTAAAGCGCGGAAAACTTGCTTTCAATGTCGGCTTGCGTATACCCGGCAATCTTAAAAGCCTTCAGCATAACGTCCGGGCGGTGGTTGCGCACCGCGCCGGAGGAAAGCTCTACCCCGTTGCATACGATATCGTACTGGTATGCCTTGATTTCAAGGGGGTTCATCGTCTCAAGCGCCTGCATCCCGCCCTGGGGCATGGAGAAGGGGTTGTGCGTGAACTCCGTTTCCCCGGTTTCCTCGTTTATGCCGTACATCGGGAAATCCGTGATAAAGCAGAACTCGAACGCGTCCGTGTCAATAAGGTTAAGCCTTCTGCCAAGCTCGGTGCGGATACGCCCGGCAAGAGAGTCGGCAAGTTTGGGCTCGTCGCTTATAAAAAACAGCGTGTCGTTCTCTTTAAGCCCCAGAAGCGCGATAAGCTCTTGCTGCTTCTCCGGGGACAGGAACTTCACTATCGGCCCTTTAAGCTCCATGCCCGCGAGTATTGAGATATACCCAAGCCCTTTCATGCCAAGCTCTTCGGTGGCGAAGGCAAGCATCTTCTCGAAAAACGACTTGGGCTGTCCGGCGCAGTCCGGGGCGGCGACGCCGCGCACGGGCTTCCCGCGGAACGGCGCGAAGTCTACGTCCGCGAAGAAGCCGGTCAAGTCGCGGATTAAAAGCGGGTTGCGCAGATCGGGCTTGTCGGTGCCGTAGGTCAGCATACTCTCCGCGAAAGCGATGCGCCGGAACGGCGCGGGGCTTACGCGCTTATTTGAAAACTCGGTAAACGCGCCGTAAAGCACATTCTCCGCGACGGCGAAGACATCCTCCTGCCCCGCGAAGGCCATCTCGAAGTCAAGCTGGTAAAACTCGCCCGGCGAGCGGTCGGCGCGCGCGTCCTCGTCCCGGAAGCAGGGGGCTATCTGGTAATACTTATCAAACCCGGCGGTCATAAGAAGCTGTTTGAACTGCTGCGGGGCTTGCGGAAGCGCGTAGAACATGCCGTGGTGCTTCCTGCTTGGCACAAGGTAATCCCGCGCGCCCTCCGGCGAGGATGAGGTAAGGATCGGCGTTTGTATCTCGACAAAGCCAAGCTCGTCCATCTTCTCGCGCAGGTATTTCGTTATCCTCGCGCGCGTGACAATGTTCTGATGCACCTTGGGGTTGCGAAGGTCAAGGAAGCGGTATTTAAGCCTTAAATCCTCGCGCGTTTGATCCGATTCGCCAATCTCGAACGGAAGCCGGTTCACCGCGCGCCCAAGAAGCTCGACAGACTCGGCCTTAAGCTCGACTTCGCCCGTCGGGATTTTCGCGTTGACCGTTTCGGGCGCGCGCATACGCAAAACGCCCCCGACGGATATAACGCACTCGCGGGAGATGCCCCGTATAAGCGCTTCGTCGTTGATTACGACCTGCGCCGTGCCGTAGTGGTCGCGAAGGTCGATAAATATAACACCGCCGTGGTCGCGCACCGTATCGACCCACCCGGCAAGCTTTACCGTTTGGTCAACGTGGTCTAAGCGCAGTTCCCCGCAGTTATGCGTCCTGTAAAGCATGCTGTAACCTCCGTAATAGTCTAAGCCCCCAAAAACATAATCGGGCGCTTGAAAAATCCGTGCTGTGGTTCGGCTGCGCCGAACCACAGCGGGCGCATCGCAAGCCGGAGCGGGGATTTTTCAATGTGACCATGTGTTTTTGGGGGCGGCGTATACACCCTTGCAGAAAATATCATAAGCCGGGTTCATTGTCAAGTGCCGCAATCTTGTCACTGACAAACCGCCGCTGGTTTCGCTCTGTATAACGCTTCCCTGCTCTGGATAAACTCTCCATGAGGTGACGGGCAGTGGTAAAGGGCTTATCCAAACGTGCGGTGACAGTCAGGTTTCCGGACTCCCATGTATTTGAACAGGCGATTTTTATGGTGCGTGAGGATCGTAAAACGCGCGGCGTAAGCGCGGGGGACGTCCTGCGAGAGGCCTGTGCCATAGCGGAGCGGCACGCGCAGATTTCGCCGCCCGTGTACGCGCGAAGCAAAAGGACAAAACTCTTACTGTGGCCGCCGGCGGTCTTTATCGCGATCGGCTGCGGCCTTATGGGGCTTGTCTGGCTTATCGCCTCGCTTATATAGCGCGGAGGATACCCTACTGTCCTTCGACGCTTCCCCCAAGCAAAAGCTTGCTTAAAAGCGCGAACAGTTTCCCCGTGTCCACGGGCTTTGCGATATGGCCGTTCATGCCTGATTCGATGGATTTCTTCATATCCTCGTCAAATGCGTCGGCGGTCATCGCTATAATCGGGATCGTCTGCGAGTCGGGTCGCAGGCGGTTTTTGCGTATCTCGCGCGCGGCGGTAAGCCCGTCCATAACGGGCATCTGAATGTCCATAAGCACCACGTCATAATACCCCGGCTTTGACGCAAGCAGCATGTCAAGCGCCTCTTTCCCGTTTCGGGCCACGTCTACCTCAAAAGCGCCGGTCTGAAGGATATACTCGGCAATCTCAATGTTTATCTCGTTGTCTTCGACTAAAAGCGCCCGCATACCCGCGAAACTTGCCGTTTTCTTTTCTTCTCCCGCTGTTTCCCGCACGTCCGGCGTATCCTCGCCGGAAACCAAAACTTTAAGGGTGAAGAAGAACTCCGACCCGACCCCCTTCTCGCTTATAAGCTCTATGCGGCTTTTAAGCGCGCCCACGATGCCGCTTGAAATCGCAAGGCCAAGCCCGGTGCCGTCGCTTCTTCCGCCGCCCACCTGCTCAAAGGCGGTAAAGACCCGTTGCTGATCCTCGGCGCTTATGCCCACGCCCGTATCTTTGACGGAAAACCTGAAAAAGCCGTATCCCGCTTCCGGGCAGGCCGTTTCCTTGACCGACAGGGTTATCTTTCCGCCGGGTTCGGTGAATTTACAGGCGTTTCCAAGGAAGTTGACAAGCACCTGGCGTAACCTGTATTCGTCGCTTTCAATCCGCGTATGCGTATGGGCGAGGTCTGTGGAAAACTCGATCCCCTTCTCTTCTATCTGCGGGCGCATAAGCATGTCAAGCGAGGAAATAAGATCTCCGACGGCGAACGGCCGGATTTGAAGCGTCATCTTTCCGCTTTCAATGCGCGACATGTCAAGCACGTCGTTTATAAGCGCAAGCAGATGACGCGCCGAATAGTCTATCTTTTCAAGCGCGTCGTCAAGCCGCGCCGCGTCCCCCATATTCTCTCGCGCGATGTTTGTCATGCCGATAATCGCGTTCATCGGCGTGCGTATCTCGTGCGACATTCTGGAAAGGAACTCGCCTTTCGCGCGGCTGGCCGAAACGGACTTCTCGATGCTGATATGCGCCGACATTATCTTTGAAATATCGAACAGAACGCTTTTTTCGCGCTCGGTCCATTCCCTTTCCATTGACGCCGACTTAAAAAGCATACGCCCGGTTTGCGCGCCGCCCTCGTACATAAGGCATCCGAATATATACGCCTGCTCGTTCGGAAACAGGCAGAGAAGCCGCCTGAACCCCTCGCTTACGTTGCCGGGGCTTCTCGTGTCAAACATAAGGGCGTTGTTTATATCACGTCTGTACTCAAGCTCGTGCATATCCTCGCGCGATACCTTCTCTACGTTTTCGTGATATGGCGTCATCCCCGGCGCGTTCCACTGATAGGCGACGCGGCTTGCGCCGAAGTCCGCGTCATAGACGCTTACAAGTATCTGCCTTAACGAAAACATCTCGCCCAATATGCAAAGCAGTATTTTGATAACGCTTCGTATGTCAGAGGTATGCTCGAAAAGGTCGAAGGCAAGCCCCACTATGCCGTCCGGCGATATGTCAAGCGACACGCTTATGGGGATGTCGCGGTTGGCTCTCCCCTCGCGCAGCGCCTCGTCCGGAAGCTCGTCAAAAAAGGTGATATGCGCCCCGGTACCCGCGGCGTACAGCGCCGCCCGGAACGCCTTTGTAAACAGAAGCCTTTCGTCTTCGCCGTCTAAGCAAATAGCCGCGCCAACACAAAGCTGAAATTTCAGATCCGGGTTTTCGCCCGTATAAATCTCCGCCGCGCCTGCATGAAGCACCCCGGCGCTTTTCAGTGCCTCGCTTCTCCCCGCGCCGGGCAGATACAATTGGAACTCGTCGTTGTTAAGACGCACAGAAATGCCGCTTTCGCCCGCCGCGGACGCGAAAACGCCGCTTAGGCGGCTCAGAACCGCGCCGCCGAACTCCCGCCCGTAGTACGCCTCGAACTCGTCGAAGTTTTTTACTTTCACCACAAGGAACGCGCCCCGCGCGCCCTCGGGCGTACTGCGCGCCGACCTTACAAGCTGTCCGCCGTACGAACGGTTATAAAGACCCGTTGTCTTATCGTGGCGCTCGGCCTCTATCTCTTCGTTTTCTTTAAGCTTTTCCGCCGTTATCTGGCGCGCGATGCCGATAAGCCTTTTTGTGACGCCCTCTTCGTCGTGTACGGACGAGGCCTTCAGGGAAAACCAGTAATATCCGCCGTCAGTGTCCGCATCGTGTATGTACGGGAAATGTCTTTCCTGTATACGCACTTCGACGCTTTCGCCCGACTTTGCCTCCAGAAACCCCGTAAGCGTACCAACGTCTTCCGGGTGGCAGACTTCGCCGCCCCGCACCATTTCCCCGAACGGTTTAAGCACGCTTGTCAAAAGTTCCTTACCTGTGCCTTCCTGCGAAAACTGGTAAAGAGCGAAGCTGTCGCGGATAAGGTCGTACTCCAGAAATATATCGGCGGCGCTTTCAAGCGCAAGCAGATACCTCTCGCGCTCTTCGCGCAGTTCCGCCTCTATAACGCGGTTATGCTCACGCGCGGCATTAAGCGTATCGCGCAGAAGCGTTATCTCATAAATTTTGCTTTTAAGGGCGATGGGCATACCGTCGTCTTTGGCAAGACGACCCGCGATAAGTATAAGCGGGCGCGTTGCAAGCCTTACGGTAACGCCGATAATCGGCACCGCGATAAGCAGGGCGGCGGCCTGACTTAGGAAAAGGTTTCTTACCGTCGTACGCGCCGACGAAAAAAGCATATCGTCCGCGCCCACGGCCACAAGCGCCCATCGTTCGTTGCTGAACGGGGCGCTGTAATTATAAAGCCGTATGGTCTGTATGGCGGCGTGGAACGCGTCTTTGCCGCTGTCCGCGGGAATATAGACGCCGCTTTGTGTGTCGGCGCGAAGCGACACTTTGGTATCCGTGCCGAACAGCCGGAACATGTAATTGCCGCTTAACGCGTACGCGCCGGCGTCAATTGCCGCGGGGATCGCCTGGGCTGATTCATAGACAAGGATTGTATATCCGGCCCTGCCCGTGTTGCCAAAGTCCCCGGCGGGGAAATACTGTTTAAGCCGCTGGGTCTGATACTCCGTGCCAATTACGCAGATAAGCCTTCCGTTATAAAAAACCGGGCGCGAGTATGTAACGCATTCGTTTGTGTCGCTTGGCGATTCCGGGTTTATATAGTGCGGCGCGCTCCAATAAGAAAGGTTTGCAGAGTCAAGACCCGGATACTCGCGCACCGCGTCCGTTATCTTCGCATACGCCGCGCCCTGCCCCGCGTCGCCCGGCACGAAGGCGAAGTCTTCTCGCCAAAGGGCGTCAAGGGCGATATTGTCTTTACGGGCAATGCCTTCCGGCCCGCGCAGGAAGGATATGTCGGAACTGTCCTGCGCATTAACGGACGGGTCAAGGTCGCGGTAGTAAAGGCCGCTGCGCGCCCCGGATCTTTCGTCCGCCATATAAATAAAAACGCCTGTAGACGACGTGTGCCTAAGCGCTTCCAGCATGGCGTCCGACAGCGCGTCCAGAAAGGCCGCTTCAGTTCCGCCTTCCGCCGGATACCGCGCCCACAGCGACTGCACATCGCCTTCAAGCGTTTCAAGGTCAGAAAGATTATGTACCATCGCGGATTCAAGTGACAGCGCCCTGTTCTCGGTGTTTATGCTAAGGTTATCAAGGGCGCTTCTCTCAAGCAGCGCAACCGTTCCGTAAACGAACAGCATACCGCAGCTTATAAGAACCTGAAGGGTCATTATTATAATAACCGGAATCAATATCCGCATGAATATGGAATTTCGCCTTAACACCCTTCTTCACCGACCGTCCGCATATTCCTGTAAACAGGATATCACGCGGGCGGTGAAAAAGCAAGCGAAGCCGTGCGCTTAAGCACGGTTTACGCATGAACATACAAAACGCACAAAAACCGGCATTCTCATGTAGGGGCGACCGTCCTCGGTCGCCCGCACCTGCGGGATTTTCCGGGGTTACGGGCGGTCGGGGACGACCGCCCCTACATCTAGTCTGTGCAAAGTGGACATTCATGCGCCAGCCGCGCGCTTACGCACGGCAAGCGGTTTCCCGCCGCGCTCACTCGCCCTTTGCGTGTTCCGCGAGTTTCTTTCTGGTGCGCTGAACCGGGTCAAGCAGATGGCTTATACTTTCGTCGTGGTTAAGCGTGTCGATTATATACGCGATGTATTTGGACATATCGACCTCGGTGTACCACGGGCATTTTTTCAGATAGTCGGGCCGGTAAATAAGATTTGTGGTGAAGACCCGTTCGAACATGCCCCTTTCATACGCCTTGTCAAAGGCCTCGACCCCCTCGGTGAACAGGCCGAACGTGGCAAAAAAGAATATGCGCCTTGCCCCCCGGGCTTTAAGGTCTTCGCATATGCTAAGGAACGAGTCGCCGGTGGAAATCATGTCGTCCGCCACGATAACGTCCTTGCCCTCGATGCCGTCGCCAAGAAATTCATGGCTGATAATCGGGTTGCGCCCGTCTTTGATATGCGCGTAGTCGCGGCGCTTATAAAACATGCCAAGGTCAAGCTCCAGCACCGAGGCATAGTAGATGCACCTTGGCATGGAACCCTCGTCCGGGGAGACTACCACAAGTTTCGACGGTTCGATCTCAATATCCGGGACGGTACGCAGAAGCGCGCTTATCATCTGGTGGCTTGGCGTGACGTTCTCAAAGCCGCAAAGGGGTATGGCGTTCTGTACGCGCGCGTCGTGCGCGTCGAAGGTTATGATGTTCTCAACGCCCATCCCGGCAAGTTCCTGAAGCGCCATCGCGCAGTCCATAGACTCGCGCGAGGTGCGCCGGTGCTGACGCCCCTCGTAAAGCATCGTCATAATAACGGTGACGCGCCGCGCCTTGCCGTTTGTCGCCATGATAATCCTTTTCAAATCCTGATAGTGGTCGTCCGGACTCATCGGGACGGTTTTTCCGTACATTTTATACGTTACGCCGTAGTTGAACAAATCGCTTATGATGTAAAGGTCATACCCGCGTATGCTTTGAAGCAGCACCCCTTTGCCTTCGCCGGTCGAGAAACGCGGACACTCGGACTGGAGAATAACGCTTTTCCCCGTGCCGCCGTTCCCTATATCCCACTGCCGCAAATAGGCGTCAACCTTACCGGTCAGTTCCTCGCTTCCGCGCTGGCCGACGACCCCGAGATGTCCGTGCGTAATGCTCTCCAAAGCCATATGAAACGCGCCCCTCTCCGCTTTCGTTTACCGTTACACGATACACCATCTTGTGCATTTATTCAAGCGAAATATCTGGAACGCCGCGCTATCCGAAAAACCTGTCGTGTACGGCGCGCACGGCGCGGTCGGCGTCGTCCTTGTCCACAAGGACGCTTACCTTTATCTCGCTTGTGGAAATCATCTGTATATTTATCCCCGCGTCGCTTAATGCCTCGAACATTGTGGCGGCCACGCCGGGGTTGTTTACCATGCCCGCGCCGACAGACGACACCTTGCTTACGCTGTCGGAAACTATCAAATCGACGAACCCAAGCTGCTTTTGATGCTCGCGCAGGGTGTTTACGCATGTGTCAAGCATCTTGCGCGCGACGGTAAAGCTTATATCTTTGGTTTCGTCGCGTCCGATGGACTGAAGGATAATGTCCACGTTGACCTTTTCCTTGGCAAGCAGCGAAAAGACCCCCGCCGCGACGCCGGGTCTGTCGGCAAGGCCGACAAGCGATATACGCGCGACGTTATTGTCCCGCGTTACTCCGGAAACCTGCATTTTCTCCATTTTAGTCACCTCCAAAACTTTTGTGCCGGGTATGTCGGGCGTGAAGCTTGAAAGAACCTCTAACGGGACGTTGAAGCGCTTCGCCATTTCCACGCTTCGGTTGTGAAGCACGTTCGCGCCAAGCGAGGCAAGCTCCAACATCTCGTCATAGGTTATCTCGTCAAGCTTTTTCGCGTTCGGGACTATGCGCGGGTCTGCGGTGTAAACGCCATCCACGTCGGTATAGTTGCGGCATATATCGGCTTTAAGCGCCGCCGCCACCGCCACCGCCGAGGTGTTCGACCCGCCGCGCCCAAGCGTGGTTATGTCGTCATAGCGGTTATACCCCTGAAATCCCGCGACAAGCACGATGCTGTGCTTGTCAAGCTCGGTGCGCATACGCTCGGCGTCGATACTTTTTATACGGGCGGACGCGTAGTTAGAGTCCGTAAGGATACCCGCCTGACGCCCGGTAAGCGAGATGACCGGAAGCCCGATGGCCTCGATGGCCATGGCCATAAGCGCCACCGACATATTCTCGCCGCAGGCCATAAGCGCGTCCATCTCCCTGCGCGAGGCGCGGGGGTTAAGTTCAAGCCCCTTGGCCTCCAGCTCGTCGGTGGTGTCGCCCTGCGCGCTTAGAACCGCCACGACGCTGTGTCCCTGCCGGTAGGTATCGGCGATAATCCCGGCCACATGCCGGATACGCTGGGCGTCAGCCAATGAACTTCCGCCGAATTTCTGAACGATAAGCATTTATTTGGTTCCTTTCTGTCAAACGTCCGCCTTAGGCGGGGGATTCCGTAGGGGCGATGTCAATTGACAATGAACAATTGACAATTGACAATTTGGGGACGGATTGTAGGGGCGCACATTGTGCCGCCCGTTCCCCGCCGCGCTGCACCGGGCAGGGCGGGACGTCGGGGACGCCGTCCCCTACCGTCAATGTGCGGGGTTGTGCGGCGGGACGATTGCCATCGTCCCCTACGTAAACGCGCAGTAAACGCGGGCGGCAGAACGCCCGGTCAAAACACCCGCCGTCTGCGGACGGCACCCTCTTTTCTAAAGATGGCAGGAGTGGCCTTGCACGTCGTAGGGGCGGCGTTCTGCCGCCCGTGGGTTTGGCGTTGCGCTATGTGCGGCCTTGGGTTGGCCAACGCTGCAGGGGCTTATTCCGCCTGCTCGGGCGGGGCGCTCTTCCTTAGTCTTCTCATGGCTGTGCCGTCGGAGAAGCGGATAAGTTCCGTGCCGGGAAGTTCGACCGTTAAGTCGTTGGAGGAGTCCTCCCAACCGGGGAAGGTGTTTTCGTTAATATGCAGCGCGCAGTGGATAATATCCGCCATCACCGCCGAGGCGGTGGGCATTCTGCCCGCGCCGCGCCCGTAGAACATCACGTCGCCGGACGCGTCCCCGCGAACCAAAACGGCGTTGTTCACGCCGCGCACCCCGGCCAGCGGGTGGCCGTTATCAACCACATGCGGCGCGACAAGAATGTCGGTTTTCTCACCCGCCGCCCTTGCCCGCGCGATAAGTTTTATCTCGCCGCCCGCGCGCGCGGCTTCTTCCATGTGCTTGCGCGAAATATAGCTTATCCCTTGGGTGGGTACAAAATTCGGGTACATATGCCTGCCGAAGGCAAGCGAGGCAAGGATGGAAATCTTGCGGCAGGCGTCCTTCCCCTCGATATCGTCGGAGGGGTCGGCCTCGGCATAGCCTTTCGCGCGCGCCTCGTCAAGCGCCTCAAGCATCGAAAGGCCGTTTTCGTGCATCCTTGTTAAAATATAGTTCGTGGTGCCGTTCAGTATGCCGCACACCTCGCTTATCCGGTTTGCGGCAAGGCAATGGCTTATCGGGCGGATAAGGGGGATTCCGCCGCCCACGCTTGCCTCGAAAAGATAGTTTACGCCCTTCTTTTCCGCAAGCGCCAGAAGCTCTGCGCCGTGGGCGGCGACAAGCTCTTTATTGCTTGTGACAACGTGCTTCCCCGCGTTAAGCGCGCGCTTTGTAAAGTCGAACGCTGCCCGCGTACCGCCGATTGTTTCGGCTACAATACGGATTTCCGGGTTTTGCTCTATAAGCGCGAAATCCTTTATAAAAAGCCCCGCGCAGGGCGCGTCCGGCACCTCGCGTATGTCCAGCACAGCCGCAAGCGTAAGCGCGTCGGGAAGCATTTTGCTTACCCGCTGCGTCTGACCGCGCATAAGCATCTCCGCCACGCCGCCCCCGACAACGCCGTAACCCATAACCGCGACCTTTGGCATAAACTCAACTCCCTATAAATACCCTTTAAGCCGCATCATCAGTACCTGTGCGCGGCGCTGCTGCATATCCACACGGGAAGCCACCACAGAAGAAAATACAAAAGCACATTCCCCGGCAGAATCGAAGCCGCGGCCTGCGAGGTGCCGGTGCGGGTGAAATAGAACATCGCGAACACCGAGGCAAGCGTGCAGATGATGTAAAAGAAAAGGTTCACCCGCGCCACGCGGCGAAGGCGGCGCGCCCCCACCACGCATTCGGCCATAGGCGAGATGCCGTCCCGCGTAACAAATGCGCCGGGCTGTTCATAGGCGTCGCGCTCCGGGTCGCTTAACGCAAGGCGGTCTTCAATCGTGGGATACTCAAGCGTATCGGGTTCGATACGATAGCGGTCTTCAAGAAGTTTCGGCGTGATGTTGAAGTCGCGCACCGCCATAAGCGTGGTCACGCCGTGACGGCGCAGTTTGTCAATCGCGCCCTCGACGCTTGCCGAGGGGATGTAGTTTATGGCGAATATCCCGGCAAGTTCAAGGTTTACGGTGACATAGACGGCCTTCTTCATTATAAGGTTTTTCGGAAGGCGTATGCCGGAGTGAAGCATAAAATCCGCGGTTCCCATCAGGATGCGATCCCTTCCCGATTCGCCGCTTAACCCGCCGGTTTCGTGATGCTCGACATGGCTTACAACGGGCAGTTTGTCTTCCTGTCCCTTTATAATGCCGCGCATGGCGGCGAAAAGGCTGCTGCCGGATTCCTTTAAAAGCGCGGCGGAGTAAAGCGTGACTTGGTCAAAGGTGAACCCTCCAAAGACTTTAAGTCCGTTAAGGCTTACCATTTCCGGCGGAAAAAAATCCTCGTCATGGGCGGCAATGAACTCCCCGCCCCAAAGCTCGCGCGCCGCCGTCCACCCGGCAATCGCGCCGCCCTTGACGCAAAGCCGCCTTGCCACGCGGGAAAACGGAAGGGAAAACACAAAAAGGGCGTGGAAAGGCGCCGCCGCAAGCGATATGGCCGACCATGCCCAGAAGAAGTAATTCGCCCGTCCCTGTCCGGCCGACGCGGCAACGGCGAAAACAAGGGACGCGACCATAAGAAGCGGCGCGAGAAGAGAGGAAAAACGACGCGAAATGTCCGGGGTCTCGGTGCGCGAGACAAACCCCTCCAGACTGCCCGTGCGCTTTGTATAGCCGGAAACGCCGTCCCAAAGCTCTTCCTCAAGGGTGATAAGCAGCGCGCGGTCGTCCGCAACCTCTTTCGCCGCCTTATAGGTGTGGCGATAGCCGTTGTACTGATAAAAGCTTGCCCAAAGGGTAAAGAAAAACGAAATGCCGCATACGGTGGTGTACGGCGTAAACCCGACAAACTCTCTAAACGCCGGGATATCTATGATAAGCGTAAGCACATGCAGAAGGGTGGCGACGCCGGAAATCGTAACAAGCGTCTCCGGGCCGGGGCGCAGGTGGAAAAGGTCGCTGAACCCGCGCGCCACCACGTCAACGGCGCAAAGCATAATAAGCGTCTGAAGCCCGCCGGTTATAAGCAGATACATGTAAGGTCTTCGCGTGATAACAAGCCAGTCGGGCAGCGATATGCCCAAAAGCGGCGCAAGGGCGACAACAAAAAGCGGCAAAGCCAGCACAAAGGCGGCAAGCGTCCTTGCCCGAAGCGACCCGGCGTACGGGGACACGCGCTTATACGCCTGTTCGGGAAGCGTTTCGACCGGCGGAAGCGGCTTTCGTATATGCGCCTTGAACGAGCGCAGGAAGTCGCCTATCGAGCGGCGCGGCGCGGCGAATCCGTCCGATTCGTCCTCCGACAGCGTATCCTCTTCATACCCGGCGTCTTCCGTCCCGGAAGCGGACGGGCGGGAAAATGCGCTTGCGAAAGTTTCGTCGAACACAAAATCGGGCAGCCCTCCCTCCCGCGCCGCGGGGGCGGGGACGCTTTGCGTTACGCCCGACGCCTTCTCTTGCGGCGCGGCGGCGGGTGTGTGAACCGGCGCGGGAGCAACGCCGACCGGCGTTGCGGACGCATTAACCGACATAGGCTTCTGCTTGGACGGCTTGGGCGGCACAGTCGCCTCCTCCCGCGCGAATACGGGCTGGGCGGACGCCGCCGCGAGCGCTTCCTCGAATTCCTCTTCAAAAGCGTCGAAGTCAAACACAACCCTTTCGGGGGCGTCGGCTTTCTTGCTTGGGGGAGCGGTCACCGCGCTGTACTTTTCCTCGGCCATGATGGATTCAAGCGTGATTCCGTTATCCACATAGTCATCCGGAAGGTCGCGGATCAGATCCTTTATAAGCGCCAGTTCGTTTGTCTCTTCACCGGATCTCAAATGCTCGTATTTATCCCCGGGCAAGGGTATCGCCTCCTTCGCGGCTTCTAAGCGCCTGGTAAACCATAACGGCGGCGGCGGCAGAAACGTTAAGCGAACCGACCTTGCCGCGCATCGGAATCGAAACAAGGAAATCACAGCATTCGGCCGTAAGTTTGGAAAGCCCCCGCCCCTCTGCCCCGACCACTATGGCGCAGGCACCGGAAAAATCGGTTTCAAACAGACGGCTTCCGCCCCCGGCGTCCGCGCCGTAGACCCAGACACCGCGTTCTTTAAGCGCGCGCAGACATGCCGGTATGCCCGGCACGCGCGCCACGGGGATATGCTCGGCGGCCCCGGCGCTTGCCTTAAGCGTTACGGGCGACAGCCCGGCGCTTCGGCGCTTGGGTATCACCACCCCGTGCGCGCCCGCCGCCTCCGCGCTGCGGATTACCGCGCCAAGGTTTCCTTCGTCCTCCACGCCGTCGCAAACGATAAAAAGCGGCGCCTCGCCGCGGTTTGCGGCAAGGGAAAACAAATCTTCAATCTCACTGTAAGCCACCGGCGCGAAAATGCCGATAACCCCCTGATGACTGCGCGAGGCCGCCATAGCGTCAAGGCGGCTGCGCTCGCACTCCACGATAACCGCGCCGAGTTCGCGCGCCGTTTGAAGCAGCGAACCAAGCCCCTCCGCGCCGCGAAGGACGTAAAGCCTGTCCGGCGGACGCCCCGCCCGCAGCGCCTCGGCGACCGCGCGGCGGCCCTCGACCTGACGGTTATCCAAAACGAAAATCCCCCGAAAGACATAATTTGAGTTTGCGGCGTCGCGCCATCCCGCGCTGTTCGCCGCAGGCGCTATTATAGCATACTCTGGGATTAAATTGCAAGTTTTATGGCGCGCCATCTTTGCCATCGTCGTGCATTGACCGCCGCAACGTTTGCATAGCGCGACGACATCGAGCCAATTCTGCTTGATCGCGCGCAAGACCCGTCAGGTTTTGTGGAAGAGGTTTTCAATACCGGCAAAGTATTATACGGCGGCGTGTAAATCTGCCCGCGCCGCGCCGCCCCAAGTTCCGCGCGTTTCGCGGGGCTTGGGGCGGATTCCGTGCTGCCCAAGGTCACGGCCGCGTCCGACCCTCTCGGCGTCAGACGGCGTATTCGTACGACAGACCGTACATGTACACGGTGTCGCCGTCCCTTACCCCCGCGTTCTCCATAAGTTCGAAGACGCCGTATTTGCGCAGGCAGCGGTCAAAGTACATCTTTGACTCGTAATCGGAAAAATTGATATTGCCCATAAGTGCGTACAGCCACTCGCCCTCCACGCGCCAAAAGCCGTCCTCTCTGGTGACTGTGGTATCTCCGGGGGACGAGGGCGCGGGTTCCGGCGCGGGTTCGGGGGTGAATACGGCTATGGGCGGCTGATCCAAAAGCCGGGTGTAGGCCTTCAGCACAAGCTCGCGCACCCCGGCGGTGGTCGCGGCGGAGATCGGCACGACAAGGCGCGGCGCGACATGGGCTTTAAGCCGCTCCAGCGCTTCCGGGTCAGACAGCGCGTCGGTCTTGTTGGCCGCGACAATCTGCTCGCGCAGGGCAAGCTCCGGCAAATGCGCGCGCAGTTCGGCGTTTATGACGTCAAAATCGTCGCAGGGGTCGCGGTCTTCTGTGCCCGCCACGTCTACGACGTGGATAAGAAGGCGGCAGCGCTCGATATGACGAAGGAACGCGTGTCCCAGTCCCGAACCCCGCGACGCGCCCTCGATAAGCCCCGGGATGTCCGCGCAGACAAAGCTTTTTTCGCCGTCCACCGCCACCACGCCCAAATTCGGCTGCAGCGTGGTGAAATGATAGTTATCTATCTTGGGTCGCGCCGCCGAAATGACCGACAGCAGCGACGACTTGCCCACGTTGGGGAAGCCGATAAGCCCCACATCCGCAAGCAGTTTCAGTTCAAGGCGGCAGCTGAATTCCTGCCCCGGCAGACCCGCCTTGGCAAAGCGCGGCGCTTGGCGCGTAGAGCTTGCGAAATGCTGATTCCCCCAGCCGCCGCGCCCGCCGCGCGCAAGAAGCACCGGCTCGGCGCCGGAGATATCCGCCATAAGCCGTCCGGTCTGCGCGTCATAGACAAGCGTGCCGCGCGGCACACGCAAAAGGAAGTCCTTCCCGCCTTTGCCGGAACAGTTTTTCCCGCCGCCCGGCTCGCCGTCCCCGGCGGCAAACTTACGCTTGTTGCGAAGGCCAAGCAGGGTGGACATATGCGCGTCCGCCTGGACGTATATGCTGCCGCCGCGCCCGCCGTCCCCGCCGTCGGGTCCGCCGGAGGCGACGTATTTTTCGCGGTGGAACGCCACTGCGCCGTCCCCGCCGCGCCCGGCGCGTATATGGATCACCGCCTGATCTACAAACATCGGCGTTCTCCCTTCAAAACAGATACGGGGCGGATAACTCCGCCCCGTCGGTTGCTTAATGTTCCCCGCCTGCGCTCGGCAAACACGGGTTTTTATAGCGCCTTGCTTTGCCAGTTACCTCTAAAAACCCCCGCTCCGGCTCGCGATGCCGCGGCATAGCCGCCTGTTCGCGCGCCTGCGCTCGTTACAGTTCGTCTTCGCCGAACTGTAACACGGGTTTTTAGAGCGCCTTGCTTTGCGCTGCTTCCTCGTAAACCGAGACTTGCTTGCGGTCGCGGCCAAGCCGCTCGAAACGTACGCGTCCGGTTTTAAGGGCGAACAGGGTGTCGTCGCCGCCCCTGCCGACGTTAAGTCCCGGGTGGATTTTCGTCCCGCGCTGGCGCACAAGGATGTTGCCCGCAAGCACGACCTGTCCGTCCGCGCGCTTGGGGCCAAGCCGCTTGGACTCGGAGTCGCGCCCGTTCCGGGTCGAGCCTACGCCTTTTTTATGGGCCATATCAATAACACTCCTATCCTATTACTATCTTCTCGATTTGAACCTTGGTATAGGGCTGACGGTGGCCCTGTTTACGGCGGTAGTTCTTCTTGGGGCGCATCTTATAAACGATGATTTTCTTCCCCTTGCCGGTCTTTACGGCCTTGCCTGTCACGGTGACGCCCGAGATGGTCGGCGAGCCAAGCTTTACTTTGTCGCCGTCGAACACCGCGAGTATCTCGTCGAAGGTAACGTCCGCGCCGTCGGCGGCGTCAAGCTTCTCGACGTAGATTATGTCGCCCTCGGTGACCTTGTACTGCTTGCCGCCGGTCACAATCACTGCTGTCATGGAATCCCTGCTTTTTCAATAGTCTCGCTCTCGCGGGCGCGCGCTTTGCGGCGCGTCTTGAAAAGCCCGCGCAAGATGCGGCCAGAGTAGTTTACCACCCCGCGCCGCGCCTGTCAAGAAAAAATTTAACTTTCCAATGCGTGATTCAGAACGGCGCGCCGAGGGCGTCGCGCCCCGCAAATATTGCAGCGGCTGTGCAGGGGACGCCCAATGGGCATCGCCTGCTGTGGTTTTGCCTGAATTCAAGGCTCTGCCCGTTTTCCGGGCAGAGCCTTTTCACTATTGACAGGCGGATCGGGCCGTTAACCGCCCAACCCTTCTAAGCATAGTATGCGCCTAGAAGCCGTTCTTTTTGCTCATATGCTTGATAAGGTCAAGCACCTTGTTTGAATAACCCCACTCGTTGTCATACCATGAGACAAGCTTGACAAAAGTGTCAGTAAGGGCGATGCCGGCCTTGGCGTCAAAGATAGATGTGCGGGCGTCGCCGATAAAGTCGCTTGAAACGACCGCGTCCTCGGTATAGCCCATGATGCCCTTCATCGGGCCTTCGGAAGCCTCTTTAACCGCGGCGCAGATGTCGGCGTACTTGGCGGGGGTTTTAAGGTTGACGGTAAGGTCAACGACGGATACGTTAAGGGTCGGGACGCGCATCGACATGCCGGTCAGCTTGCCGTTAAGCTCGGGTATGACCTTGCCCACGGCCTTCGCCGCGCCGGTGGAGGACGGGATGATGTTGGCCGAGGCCGCCCGCCCGCCGCGCCAGTCTTTCTTCGACGCGCCGTCAACGGTAAGCTGCGTGGCGGTGGTGGAGTGGACGGTGGTCATAAGGCCGTCGGTGATGCCGAACTTGTCGTTGATTATCTTGGCAAGCGGCGCAAGGCAGTTTGTGGTGCAGGAGGCGTTGGAGACAAAGTTCATATCGGTTGTGTACGTGTCCTCGTTAACGCCGCACACGAACATGGGCGTATCGTCCTTCGACGGGCCGGTGTAAACGACTTTCTTCGCGCCGGCGTCCAGATGCCCCTGCGCCTTGTCCTTGCTGTGGAAGATGCCCGTGGCGTCCACGACATAGTCCGCGCCGACCTTGCCCCACGGGATGTTGGCGGGATCCTTCTCCGCGAAGAACAGCACCTTCTTGCCGTTGATGGTGACGGAAGAGTCGTCATAGGTGATCTCCCCCTCGAAACGGCCGTGAATGGTGTCATAGTGCAGCATATAGGCCATATAGTCCGGGGACATGAACGGGTCGTTTATGGCGACAAATTCATAGTCGGGATTTGAAATGCCCGCGCGGAAGACTAAACGTCCGATACGTCCGAAGCCGTTGATGCCGATTTTAATGCCCATGTGGTAATTTCCTCCTTTTTCTTTTTGAACGCAACTTTCTTTATGCCAAGGGCATTATATACGGGTAAGCCCGGATTGTCAATTCGTAAATAGTTACCTGTCACGATCCGCCGTTCACCGCTGACGGCCAAAGATTGAAAAGTGCCGAACATTATGTTATAATGTCGAAAACGCGAAAAAGGGGCGCTATGCCTTGCATCCTGATAAAAACACACCTATCGCGCCGGAGCTTATGCTTGACATCGACCGGGTTCTTCGCGGTCAGCTTGGGCATATACTGAACGCCAGACGCGTGCTGCAGGACACTCTGCCGGACGCGCTTGACCCGCGCGAACGCAAAAAGTGCGAAAAAGAGCTTGCCGCCCTTAACCAGTCCTCTATGCGGCTTCTGCGCATGTCAAACAATCTGCGCGACATGGCGCGGTTTTTGCGGGGAGAAGAGGTCGTCGAGCCGCGAACAATAGATTTTGCCGAGCTTTGCTCCGCCGCCTGCGCCAAGGCGGACGCCGCGGCGGGCGGCGGGCGCGTCGCCTACGACGGCCCGGAGTCCGGGCTTGTGCTGAACGGGGACGGTGATATGCTGGAGCGCGTCATCTATAACCTGCTTGTCAACGCCCTGCGGCGCGAGGAAGGCACGGTGCGGTGCGTTCTGCGCCGCGCGGAAAGCGAGGCGCGGCTTCACATATACGGCGGTGAGCTTGAGGATACCGAGTCCGCGCCCGAAACCGGGCTTGAACTTGGGCTTGGGCTGTGCGCGCTTATCGTCGGGGGGCATAACGGGAAAATCCTGCCGTCTTCGGGGATAGGCGGCGTGGGCGTGGCCGTCTCTCTTCCGCTTGCGATGCCCGACGAAAAAATGCCGCTTGCCCAGCCGCGCGGCAACTATACCGGCGACTATCCCATATGGCTTGTGGAATTAAGCGACCTGCCGCTTGGATGCGGGCTTTACGGAACTGCGGCGCAGAAAAGCGCGGCAAGCCCGCAGGTGATATAGCCATGTACCATTTTTACGCGCTGCTTGCACGCATGAAGTATATAAGGCGATGGAGTCTTATGCGCAACACGACCGAGGAGAACGTGGCGGAACACGCGCTTACCACGGCCTATCTCGCCCACGCTCTGGCCGTTATTTCCCGCGAGATATGCGGCACGGACGCAAGCCCCGAACAATGCGCGGTAAACGCGCTTTTCCACGACAGCGCCGAGATATTCACCGGGGATTTGCCCACGCCCGTCAAGTATTGGAGTCCCGCCATACGCGATGCATACCGCGAGGTAGAGGAACACAGCGTGTCCCGCCTTCTGGCTCTGCTTCCTCCAAAGCTGCGCCCCGCGATGGAGGGGGCGCTTACGGCGTCCGACGAACATACCGAGCGGATAGTCCGCGCGGCGGACAAGCTTTCCGCGCATCTTAAATGCCTTGAGGAACTGCGCAACGGCAACCGCGAGTTTGCGCAGGCCGCCGCGGAAACACGAAAGAAGCTTGACGAGATGAAAATGGAAGAAATAAAATATTTTGTCGAAAACTTTCTTCCCGCCTTTTCGTTGACTTTAGACGAGATGCAGTGATATAATCCGGGCTGCACATAAGAAAAATGAAGAGAAGGGAAGAAAGAAATGAAGTATGTCTATCTGTTCAGCGAGGGAACAGGAAAAATGCGCGAGCTTCTCGGCGGCAAGGGCGCAAACCTTGCAGAGATGACAAACCTTGGGCTTCCGGTGCCGCAGGGCTTTACCGTCAGCACCGAGGCGTGTACCCGCTATTACGAGGACGGAGAGTCCATAAACGCCGAAATCACCGCGCAGATCGAGGAATACCTTAAAAAGCTTGAGGGCATAACCGGGAAGAAATTCGGGGACGCGGCAAACCCGCTGCTTGTGTCCGTGCGCTCCGGTTCGCGCGCGTCTATGCCCGGCATGATGGATACAATTCTTAACCTTGGCCTTAACGACGAAGTGACCGAAGGGCTTGCAACGCTTACAAACAACCCCCGCTTCGCCTATGACTCGCACCGCCGCTTTATCCAAATGTTCTCCGACGTGGTTATGGAGCTTCCCAAAAGCCGCTTCGAGGTCATCATTGACGAGATGAAGAAGGAAAAGGGCGTCCGCCTTGACGTAGAGCTGGACGCCGACGACATGAAGGCGCTTGTCCAAAGGTTCAAGGCCTTCTATAAAGAGCAGAAGGGCGCGTCCTTCCCCGAAGACCCCCGTGCGCAGCTTATCGAGGCGGTCAAGGCCGTGTTCCGTTCGTGGAACAACCCCCGCGCCGTTACTTACCGCCGCATGAACGACATTTCCTCCTCTTGGGGGACTGCGGTCAACGTGCAAAGCATGGTATTCGGCAACATGGGCGAGGATTCCGGCACGGGCGTGGCGTTCACCCGCAACCCCGCGACCGGCGAAAGGAAGCTTTACGGCGAGTTCCTGATGAACGCCCAGGGCGAGGACGTTGTGGCGGGCATCCGCACCCCGCAGGGGATAGACCGGCTTGCAAGCGTTATGCCGGAAGTATACGGACAGTTTACAAAGATCGCGGACACGCTTGAAAAGCATTACCGCGACATGCAGGATATGGAGTTCACGATTGAAAAGGGCAAGCTTTACATGCTTCAGACCAGAAGCGGCAAGCGCACCGCCGCCGCCGCGCTGAAGATCGCGGTCGATCTGGTAAGCGAGGGAATGCGCACCAAGGAAGAGGCCGTCCTTATGGTCGAGCCGAAACAGCTTGACGCGCTTCTGCACCCGCAGTTCGAGCCGGCGGCCCTTAACGCCGCCCAGGCGCTTACCTCCGGTCTGCCCGCCTCTCCGGGCGCGGCCTGCGGGGCGATATGCTTCACCGCCGAGGAAGCGAAAGCACTTTCAAAGTCCGGCCCTGTGCTTCTTGTCCGCCAGGAAACAAGCCCCGAGGACATCGAGGGTATGGCCGCGGCGCAGGGCATCCTTACCGCCCGGGGCGGCATGACAAGCCACGCCGCCGTCGTCGCGCGCGGCATGGGTACCTGCTGTGTGGCCGGGTGCAGCGAAATTTCTGTAAGCGAGGCGGGGAAAACCCTTACCTGCAACGGCAAAGTGCTTAAACAGGGCGACTTTATGTCCATAGACGGCTCTACGGGCAAGGTATATGTCGGGAAACTGCCGACGATAGAGGCGCAGATAAGCGGCGACTTCGACGTGTTTATGGGTTGGGCCGATGAACTGCGCACCCTTAAAATACGCACGAACGCCGACACCCCGGCCGACGCGGCCAAGGCCGTCGAATTCGGCGCGGAGGGCATCGGGCTTTGCCGCACCGAGCATATGTTCTTTGAAGCTGATCGCATCATGCCCTTCCGCGAGATGATAGCGTCCGAAACTACCGAACAGCGCAAAAAGGCGCTTGAGAAGATCGAGGACATGCAGCGCGCGGACTTCGAGGGTATCTTCGCCGCCATGGACGGCCTTCCCGTGACTATCCGCTTCCTTGACCCGCCGCTTCACGAATTCCTGCCGCAGGACGAGGACGGTATGAAAGAGCTTGCCGGGGCTATGGGCTTCACGCTTGAGCGTATGCGCTCCATAGTCAACTCCCTTCACGAGATAAATCCCATGCTTGGCAACCGCGGTGTGCGCCTTGCCGTAATGTACCCCGAAATCGCCGAAATGCAGACCCGCGCGGTTATAAACGGCGCGATAAACGCCCAGAGGAAGGGCGTAAAGGTTCTTCCCGAGATAATGATCCCCCTTGTCTGCGAGGCAAAAGAGCTTAAGCTTGTCAAGGACATCGTGGTAAGCACAGCCGAGGCTGTCATGGCCGCCGAGGGTGTTAAAATCGACTACCTTGTCGGCACTATGATCGAGGTTCCGCGCGCCGCCCTTACCGCGGACGAAATCGCCAAGGAGGCCGAGTTCTTCTCGTTCGGCACGAACGACCTTACCCAGATGGCCTACGCGCTTTCGCGCGACGACGCGGGTCCCGTGCTTGAAACCTATTTCGCGGCGAAGATATTTGAAAGCGACCCCACCGCGCGCTTTGACCGCGCCGGTACGGGCAAGCTTGTGAAAATGGCGGTCGAACTTGGCCGCGCGGCGCGCCCCGACATAAAGCTTGGGGTTTGCGGCGAACACGGCGGCGACCCGTCGTCCATCGAGTTCTTCCACGGCGTCGGCCTTGCGTACGTAAGCTGTTCGCCCTTCCGCGTCCCCATCGCCCGCCTTGCCGCCGCGCAGGCCGCTGTGAAGAGCAAAGAGTAAAAGGCTTTTATATATACTGCCCCCTAGCCATGGAAGCCGGGTGAAAATCCCGCGCGATCCCGTCGCTGTATTTGGTAAGCGCGCCCGCTGAAACGCCACTGGGAAACCGGGAAGGCAAGGGTACGCGCGATGAGCCATAAGCCAGAATACTTGACTAAGGGGCTGCTATATAATATTTTTCACCGCTCGTGGATTGGCGGAGAAAGGAATGTTATCCATGCAAAAAAAGCAGACCCGCAATATCATCATCGCAGTCGTGATCCTGTGTCTTCTGGCGGCGGCCGCCCTTACGGCGTACTTGCTGCTGCGCCCGACGGGCGAAGAGGGCGCGAAAACCATCGGGGTGGCCGTCATCGTCGGCGGCGAAACGCGGCGCAGCCTTGAAATCAACACCGACGCGGAGTACCTGCGCGGGGCGCTTGAGGAGAAAGAGCTTATCCAGGGAGATGAAAGCACCTTCGGGCTTTATGTGAAAACGGTGGACGGCGTTACTGCGGACGAAAGCAAGAACGAGTTTTGGAGTTTTACAAAAGCGGGCGTGTTTCTTGAAACCGGCGTTGACGACACCCCCATATTGGACGGCGATAAGTTCGAGATAACCCTTTCGGTCTGGTAATGACCAGCAGACAGAAAAAAGCGGCGCTTAGCGTTACGGTTCCGGCGCTTTGCGCCGCGCTGCTTTTCGCGCAGCAAATCGCGCTGCAGGCGCTTCCGAATATCGAGCTTGTGTCGTTGCTTGTCATTGTGTTCACCCTTGCGTTTAAGCTAAGGGTGCTTTATATCATCTATGTGTTCGCGCTTCTGGAAGGGCTTTATTTCGGGTTTAACCTTTGGTGGTGGATTCCCTATCTCTATGTGTGGACGCTTCTCGCGCTTATTTCGCATTTGATGCGCGCGATGAAGTCGCCTGTCGGCTGGGCGGCGCTCTCCGGGACGTTCGGGCTTGCTTTCGGCGCGCTTTGCGCGCTTCCGCACCTTGTAACCGGCGGGCCGGCGTTCGCGCTTTCGTATTGGGTAAGCGGAATCCCGTTCGACCTTGTCCACTGCGTAAGCAACTTTATGGTATGCCTTCTGCTGTTTAAGCCGCTTACGCGGTTTATGGAATTTGCCGTACGCAGAACATATGGG
>JAISVI010000085.1 GCA_031271665.1 Oscillospiraceae bacterium | reverse complement strand
GCAGGACGCCACAATAAGCGAGGTGCTTTTTCAATGCTGACACCCCAAGAGGTTCAGGAGAAAAAATTCAAACAGGCCTTCGTCGGCGGTTACGACATGACCGCGGTGGACGATTTTCTCGAGGCGCTTACCGAAGACTATACAAATCTTTTTAAGGAAAACGCCGTTCTTAAGAACAAGATGAAGGTGCTTGTCGAAAAGCTTGAGGAATACCGCAGCAACGAGGGGTCTATCCGTCAGGCGTATGTCGCAATCCGCACCCAGGCCGAGAAAGAGCTTGCCGAAGCCCAGGCCGAGAAGGCGCGCATTATGGGTCAGGCCAAGCAGGAGACCGAGGGGTACATCACCGACATACGCGCCGACATCGCCAAAGAGGAAAAGCGTCTTTCCGTGACGCGCGGTCAGACCGCCTCGTTTATCTCGGCGCTTAAAGACTGCTATAACAAGCAGATAGAGCAGCTTGATATTATACTCAGCGCGTCGATGGAGGATTCTCCCCGCAAAAAGCATGACGACATGGTTCAGAACGCGGCAAACGAGATAAACGCGTCGCTTGCCTCGATTGAAGAGCTTGCCGCCTCCGCCCGCGCAATGGACGCCGCCGCCGCCCCCGAAGCGCCCGCGGACGCCGCGGCGCAAACGGAACTCCCCCCGCTTACCCTTGAGGCGCCGCCGGAACAGCTGCCGCAGCCCTCCCCGGAATCCGAGCCGCCTGACATTGACATAAGCTTCTGGGAAGAGCGCTCCACCCTTCAGGAGGACGCGCCCCCCGCGCCGATATCCGCGCCCAAAGAACCGGACGAAGACCTGGTCTATTCCGTCGAGCACAGCATGACTACGACCTTCAACTCCGGCGAAGAGGTTGACTGGACGCCCGACGAAATATCCGAGGTGCGCCGCCCGACCTTTGATTTCAGTTCGCTTCCCGGTCACTTCGGACACCGATCAGAGCCGAAGGGTTCAAAGCGCCGGGGAAGGGCAAACCGCGAATGAATAAAAATGGACGCAGGAAACGGCGTCCCGCGATATAAAACAGCGCTTTCCGGTTTGGAAGCGCTGTTTTGGCGTTTTATAACGGCTTTTGTGCGGCAGCGCGTTGGGGGCGGACAGGGGGCGTCGCCACGGCTGACGCATGAATGTACACTAAATGCAGGGGCGGTCGTTCGCCCGCGCCTAACCCAACGCCGCAACGCCCGCGTAGGGCGCGACGCCCCGGCGCGCCACCCCCAACGTCACAGCACCGCCGAAACGCCGGGAAATTGCGGGCGGCAGAACGCCGCCCCTACATTAGGATGTCGGTTTTGTATATTTTGTACGTTCACGCGTCAGGCGTGGGGGCTATTCTGGTGTTTGTGCAAAATGCCGGAGCTTGTCACACTTTGTCGATATATTTTGTTGACATTATGTAATAAACATGGTATCCTTTGAATATGACAGCCCAAATAATGGACGGGAAGTGATAAACTTGAAAAGACCGATTGTCATCACCGCCGCCGCGCTTCTGCTTGTATCGCTTGGCTTTGGTGCATGGTACATAACAAGCAGACCCGGTGCGGAGCGGCCAGACGTACCGATTGTAAGCGAAAAAGCGCCGCCAACCGAAAAAGCGCCGCCAACCGAAGAAGCGCCGCCAACCGAAGAAGCGCCGCCAATCGAAGAAGTTAATGTGGACGCGCCCGCCTCTGGCAAAGCAAAGGCAACACAGATCGACATAGACGCGGACGGCATGTTCACCCTTATCGGCCCGAGCGGGAGCGTCCTTGTCGTGGATTCTATCAGTACAGACGAGTATGGGAAAATGATGGATGTCCTTTATCCAGGCGGATATGTCACGCCCGACGGAATGGACAACCCCGGCATCGAGAACAAAGAGGAGGTTCGCGCGAAATTTATCGCCGAGCATACCAAGGCGTACTCCTATGAGGACGGTAAGCTTCAAGATGTCGCGCTTACCCCCTTCGAGATCGAGATTTCCGATTACAGCAGCAAGGCGAAGAATGTCCCCTTTTACAGTACGCGTATCGGAAGCGACAGCTTTGTCTTCCCGTCGGAATGGACAAAGCCCGGCAGCGGCTTTGTTACGGCAAGCGAGGCGGGCGTCTATCTTGCTTGGTCGGACACCGGGATATGGCGGATTGACCCCGAAACGCTTAAAGCCAAGCAGATAACCTCGGACTATTACGACGGCAAGCACCGCGAGGAAATTGAAAAAAGCGCCCGTGAGGCAAGCGCCAACCTTGATTTCCGTTTAAGCGCTTCTTGGATAAGCACCGGCGGCGTATTCCTCAGTCCGGATGGTAAGTATGCCGCCTTCGGAACTGCGAGAGACTGTTGGGAGACAGACGGCGTTACATCGGTTTGGACGGTAAATCTGCAAACCGGGGAAGAGCGACAGGCAATTAAGCCTGCGCTATGGAACGAGGTCATTGGCTTTCTTTCAGAAAGCTACATAATGGTTGGTTCTTTACGCGACACCCGCATTGCAAATGTCACTTCCGGCATGATTACAGCCGTGGCGTTTCCCGAAATGCCGCATTTCACTGTACGCGGAGTAGGCGGTGGAACGGTCATTTATGCGAGTTATGAAGACGGCGTACCCGGTGAAACTGCGTACATAAGCCGTATCGATACGGTTTCAGGTCGTTTGTCGGCAGTTACAACCATTTGGGGAGACATAGGAACACCTGTTTTCGCCCCGTCCGGGATGACGGTGGCTATCGGATACGGCGCTAATCCCTCCCCGGATACGGGTACCGATGACGTTATGCTTATTGACTTGTCCGACGGTGCGCAGACGCTTGTATCCGACTTGGCTGAAGCACAGCAGCGTATAGATGGGGATATCTGGCATTTCCAGTGGTTTGGTGACGACAAGATGGTTCTTGGCAAACGCAACTTGGAAACAGGAAACGAAGCCGCCTATATAGTCACGTTGGCGGACGCATCAGGAAAGGATGAGTAAGATGAAAAAAAAGAAACTGGCTGTGCTGATCGTCGCTCTTGCTATGGTGCTTACATGCGTACCAGGTGTATCAGCCGCGCCCGATCCAGATGACGAGGTTTTCGCTGAGTATCCTTCGGGTACGGGTGTCATTTTTGACTTAAGGACACCTTTCGGTTCACCGACTCCCACATACCGGACTGTCACGAGCAAGTGGAATCAACCCCGTAATGTTAACGGAAGCAATCCGCACATGGGTGTTGATTTGGATACAGATGAAGCCACTGCTATATTTGCCCCATACGACGGTTGGATTAACTTCGAAGATTATGGCGGCACTGAAGATATTGGATTCGAAGTGGACGTTAATGGCAATGGAAAACATGATGACGTTGCGCTCTGGGTTATGTTTTCACACCTAGATTCGCGATATCCTGAAGGTCACTATAAGAAAGGGGAGCAAATAGGATTTTCCGGGATGAGGAACGCGACGGGGCATCACCTCCACTTCGGCAACACCACACCCAATCATACCCGATGGTACAGAAACGAGCCGTACTACAGGCATACCTCAAGTTGGAATGCGGGTAAGGCTTTAGACGCCTATTCGCTTGTAGAGTGGACAAGTAACACCGCATCATTTTACGCCTACGTCATGGACGACGGAACCGCAAGCGCCTTCTCGGAAGTCAAGCTTTATTACCGGACGACAAATGGTGGTACTTGGACGGAGGTTGCCGCGCCGCTTACGCATTCCAACTATAAATACAGCTATAATTTCACTGGGAAAGTGCCGCCCGGCACTGCGGTGCAGTGGATGTTTAGGCTTACCCGAAGCGGCGTTACGGAAAAAGCGTTTGGCCCGGCAAAGTATTATCAACCTCCCGCAAATCCTAACAGCTCCCCGCTGACTTACGCCTATTGGACAAACATAGTCTCTTAGACGGCGGTCAAAATCCAGCCCCATAACCACCCCCGCCCCCGGCGGCCTTGCACAGGCCATGCCGGGGGCGGTTGACATTTCCGCGCAAACGGATATACTATGTGCATCCGTAAGATAAGGGAGACAGGCCATTTATGTACGAAAAAGAAGTTCTTAAAAACGGCGTAAGGCTTATATGCGAGCCGATGGATTCCGTGCGCTCGGCGGCGGTGGGGTTTTGGGTCGGAAGCGGTTCCCGGCACGAGCCGGAGGGGCTTGGCGGCATCTCGCACGCGCTTGAGCATATGGTCTTCAAGGGTACGCAAAGCCGCACGGCGGCGCGTATCGCCGAGGAAATGGACGCCATAGGCGGTCAGGTGAACGCCTTTACCACCAAAGAGCTTACGGCGTTCTACGCCCGCGCCCTTGACAGCCATATGGACACGGCGATAGAACTTCTGGGGGATATCTTCTTCTCGCCCCGCCTTTCCGAGGGCGACTGGCAGACCGAGCGCGGCGTTATACTTGAGGAAATCGGCATGTACGAGGACAGCCCCGAGGATTTGGTGGGCGAAGAGCTTTTCGCCGCCGTGTACAAAACAAACCCGCTGGGGCGGCCCATTCTGGGGCGCGCGGCGACGCTTAACGCGATGACCGCGGCGGACATGGCTTCCTACAGGCGCGATAACTATACCCCCGGACGGCTTGTGGTAAGCCTTGCGGGCAGGTATTCCGCGCGCGACCGGGACAGCCTTGCGGCGATGCTTGAAGCCCTGCCGCCCCGCCCCGAGGCCGCCATGATACCGGGGGAATACACCCCCGCCTTTACGCAGAAGCAAAAGCCCATCGAGCAAAACCACCTGTGCCTCGGTTTCCCGTCGCTTCCCGCCGGACACCCCGAGCGCTATACGCTTCAGGTGCTTAACGGCATACTCGGCTCGGGCATGTCCTCGCGGCTTTTCCAGACCGTGCGCGAGCAGAACGGGCTTTGCTATTCCGTCTACAGCTTCACCGCCGCCCACGCCGACACAGGCGTGCTTGGCGTTTACACCGCCCTTGGCAAGGAAACGGAGAAGGAAGCCCTGCGGCTTTCCCTTAAAGTGATAGGCGAGCTGCGCGAAAAGGGACCCACGCCGGAAGAGGTTGACCGCGTGCGCGAGCAGATTAAGGCAAACGTGCTTATGGGGCTTGAATCCACCTCCTCGCGTATGCACCACCTCGGCCAGTCCGAGCTGCTTATGGGCAAGATAAGCACCCCCGACGAGATTATCGAGCGCTATGACGCCGTAACGCGCGAAGGTATCCTTAACCTCGCCGGGCAGATACTTGACACAAGCGCCATGTCCTTCTCCGCCGTGGGCAACGTGGAGGGGACGGACTATAGACAATTGACAATTGACAATTGACAATTGACAATTGACAATTGACAATTAAGCGGGGAGGTTGGCGTGTATGCTTAAAGTTCATGCTGTTGTGCCTAAGGGGTTTGCGGCGAACTGCTATATCGTGTCGGACGGGGGAGAGGCCTTTGTCGTCGATCCGGGCGGGGGCGCGGAAGAGCTTCTCGCGTTTCTGCGCGATAACCGCCTTGCGGTTCGCTATATCTTCCTTACCCACGGGCATTTCGACCATATCGGGGCGCTTGACGCGGTGCGCCGCGCCACGGGCGCGCAGGCCGTTATCCATAAGGCCGACGCGCCGTACCTTGCCAATACGCGCCTTAACGCGTCGTTTTTAAGCGAGGGCGTCGTCTGCGCGGGCGCGGACATAACCGTTTCGGGCGGCGAGACTTTCCTGCTCGGCGCGCATGAGACAGGCGTGCTGCATACGCCGGGTCACACGCCGGGCAGCGTATGCCTTAAAATCGGTACATATCTGTTCACTGGGGACACCCTTTTCGAGGACGACTGCGGGCGGTGTGACTTTCCGGGCGGAAGCCGCGCGGAAATGCTTCGCTCGCTGCGGCTTTTGGCTTCTCTGCCGGGGGACTATACGGTCTTGCCGGGGCATGACGTAAGCACCACGCTGGATCGCGAACGCCGCGTGAACGCGGATATGCTAAAGGCGCTTGCGCAAGGGGACGGGCAATGAGGCTTACTCTCGGCGGCGAGGCGAAAAAGGCCGCCGCCGAGCAGGCCGCGCTTAACTTCTTTCCCCCGGAGGCGGACGCGGAGGTATACTCCTGCCTTCGCGTGTCCGCGCGGTACATGACCGCCACGGCCCGGATAAGGCTTGGACGGAAGACTTCAAGCGGCATGGCCCGCGCCGCGTCAGACAGCGGGAGCGGGGATTACTGCGTCAAGGAAAGCATTTACCGCGCGGCGGTGCCGCTTCTGGGCGGCGTGCCGCCGTGGGGTTCGCTTACCGGCATACGCCCGGCAAAGCTTGCCCTTAATATGCTTGACGGCGGGCTTTCAATGCGCGGCGCGGACAGAGAGCTTGGAGAGCGCTATCACGTCACGCCGGAACGCCGCGCCCTTGCCCTTGAGTGCGCGCAGGCCGCCGCGCGGGCGCGCCCCGCGCCGGGAACGCGCGAAATCGCGCTTTACGTGGGCATACCCTTCTGCCCGACAAGATGCGCCTACTGCTCTTTTGTGTCGCGGGACGTCGGGCGCTCCGGCGCGCTTATAGGGCCTTTTTTAAGTCTTCTGCTGCGCGAGATCGCCCTTGCGGGCGAAACGGTCAGAGCGCTTAATCTGCGCCCCGCCGCGCTGTATATCGGCGGGGGGACGCCCACCGCGCTTTCCGCGGACGACCTGCGGCGCGTAATGGCGGCGCTTTGGGCGGCGTTCCCCCTTGGGGACTGCGCGGAGATAACGGTCGAGGCGGGCCGCCCCGACACCTTCACGCGGGAGAAAATTGCGGTTTTACGCCAAAACCGGGTTAACCGCATAAGCGTAAACCCCCAGACGATGCGTGACGACGTGCTTCGCGCCATCGGACGCCCGCACAGCGTTTCACAGTCCCGCGCGGCGTTTTCCCTCGCGCGGAGGGCGGGCTTTGAGACTATTAACGCCGACCTTATCGCCGGGCTTCCCGGCGACGGCGAGAAGGGCTTCGCGCGGTCCGTTGACGCCCTTATAAAACTTAAACCGGAGAATGTGACGATACACACCCTGGCCCTTAAAAAGGGGGCGGCGTTTTGGGAAGAGGCCGCCGCGCGCCCGGACGGGGCCGAGGTCGGGCGAATGCTTGGCTGCGCGGCAAAAGCCCTTAGGGGCGCGGGCTACGCGCCGTATTATCTGTACAGACAGAAGTTTATGTCCGGCGGCTTCGAGAACGTGGGCTGGACGCTTCCGGGACACGCAAACCGCTATAACCTCTTTATGATGGAAGAGCTTGGCACGGTGCTTGCGATGGGCGGGGGCGGGGTGACGAAATGCGTTTTGCCGGGCGGACGCATCCAAAGACTCGCCAATTGCAAATTCCCCTTGGAATACATTCAAAGCTATGATAAAATAGAAAACAATCTACGCGCATTTTCAAAATTAATGACAGGGGAAAACGAATGAGCCTTTCATTTGAATTCGGCGACATAAACCGCATGGCGCGGACAGACCCGCGCGGCTTTATGGCCGAGTGCGACGCGGAACTGTACAGACGCCTTGCGATGGCCACGGCGCGTATCGCCGCCCAGTCCGGGCAAAAGCCGATAGTGCTTCTGTCCGGGCCTTCCGGTTCGGGCAAGACGACCACCGCCGGGAAAATCGCGGCGGGGCTTGGGCTTATCGGCGTACGCGCGCATGTAATCTCTATGGACGACTATTACATGACGGTGGACGAGCATACCCGCGCCGTTGACGAAAACGGCAACATCGACTACGAGACCCCGGACATTCTGGACATCCCCCTTATGAGAAGGCATTTCTCCGAGCTGGAGTCCGGGCGCGAAATCGCGGTGCCGCGCTTTGACTTCGCCGCGCAGAGAAGGAAGCCCGAGCCGGGCGAGACGCTTCGCCTTGGCAAGGATGAAGTCGCCGTTTTCGAGGGGATACACGCCCTTAACCCCGCCCTTTTGGACGGCGGGGCAAGAACGGTGCGCGTCTACGCGTCCGCGAGAAGTAATATACTTGACGGCGGGGACGTATTTTTTAAGGGTACGTGGATGCGCCTTATGCGCCGCACCATACGCGACAAAAACTTCCGGGGCGCGCCGGCGGAGCTTACCCAGTCCCTGTGGGCGGCCGTGCGCCGGGGCGAGAAGAAGTACATCTCTCCCTTCAAAGACCTTGCCGACATCGTAATCGACACCTCGCTGTGCTACGAGGTTTGCGCCCTGCGCGACTTCGCCCTGCCGCTGTTCGCGGAGATAGACGAGGGGCTTGAGCGCGCGGCGGAGATGCGCGAGATCGCGCCTAAACTGCGCGAGTTCACGCCGATACCCGCCGAGTACATAAGCAAGAAATCCCTTCTGCGCGAGTTTATCGGGGGGATTGTGTTCAATTGACAATGAACAATTGACAATTGACAATTATGGGGCGCGTTTTGGTCAAAACACCCGCCGACTGCGGTCGGCACCCTCTTTTCTAAAGAGGGTAAGGGGGAGGAATTATGACATGCTGCCGTATAATCGGGGGTTGAAGCAACGGTCGCAGGGGCTGCGAAAAAACGCTACGCCGCAGGAAGATAAGCTTTGGTACAGATTTTTGCGTAATCATGCGTGTTCGTTTACTCGTCAGAAAACAATAGACAATTACATCGTTGATTTTCTTTGCCCGTCAAAGAAACTGGTTATTGAAATTGACGGTATTCAACACTGTTCTGACGTCGCGACAGAATATGACGGCATACGTACACGATTGCTTGAAAGCTTGGGATTGCATGTCATGCGGTTTACCAACGCGGAGATAGACACTTCGTTTGAAAGAGTTTGCGCGGCAATACAACGCTATATCGACACGCACAGCGCCACTCCTTACCCTCTTTAGAAAAGAGGGTGCCGTCCGCAGACGGCGGGTGTTTTGACACTGCCCGATCCGCGGACGGCGCTTGCCCCGTTTGACGGGTTATGCGATA
>JAISVI010000074.1 GCA_031271665.1 Oscillospiraceae bacterium | reverse complement strand
GAGCTCGACGCGCTCTGTCAAGCGCATGCGCGCCCGCGCGGGCGGTCGGCTAAACTGCGCTCCGCCCGTCCAACCAGACTCGCTTCGCGCTTCTTGGGTTGCCAGGTCTGCGCTCCGTTTACCCTCCCTGCTCGGGCGATGCGCTCTTCACACTTGCAGGAATTTCCTTATCGTCAGAAGGCTTCCGCCGACGCCGACAAGGAAGCCAACAACTATAAAGGCGAAAGCTATCGGCAGCATCATATCGCCGAACGGCAGAATCTCCAGAAACGGTATGTCCTCGATTATCGCGGTGCCGCCAAGCATCCTTCCCGTAAACCATGAGTACAGCGCCCCCTGAAGGAAAAAGCCGGTGACCGAGGCACCCAGTCCAAGCAGAACGCCCTCCACCACAAACGGCCAGCGTATAAACGACTTTGTCGCGCCCACAATGCGCATAATCCCGATTTCCTCGCGGCGGTCAAAGGTGGCAAGCTTTATCGTGTTGGATATAATAAAAACGCTTACCAGAAGAAGCACAAGGATAAGTGTGACGGACACCGCCTCGACTATGCGGCGCGTTGTGGCAAGCCCTTGGGCGACCTTAAGATCCGCGCGTATATGAACCACGCCCTGAACGCTTTCTATAAGCCCGATCGTTTCGTCAATTTTTGTTATGTCCACAAGCGTTATCTGATAACGGTGGCGCAGCACGCTTGATTCGTCAAACCCCGTGAAAAGCCACTGCTGGTCTTCAGAAAACTTTTGTACATATTCTTCCCATGCCTGATCCCGGTGCTTAAAGCGCGCGTCCATAATGTTTTCAAACTCCGGGCTTGCAAACGCCGACCCGACGCTTCTGGCCTGGGCGTCCGTATAACTTTCGTCAATGAATACGGTTATTTCGTTGCTGCGTTCCACTTTTTGGATCATCGCGTTGATATTGGCCGAGATAAGCGCAAAGCTGCCCATAATAAGCAGGCATGCGACAATCACCCCGACTGCCGCGAAGCTCATAAAGCCGTGCAGGAAGATACCGCGTATACCCTCTGTCAGAAAATAGGAAAACCCGGCAGCGCTACGTTTCATACACGAAATACCCACCCGTTCTGTCCCCGATGATCTTCCCCCCGTCAATCGCAATAACGCGCTTTTTAAAGCGGTTGACAAGATCCTTCTCGTGCGTCACCGCAAGCACAGTCGTGCCAAGGGAGTTTATGCGCTCGAGAAGCATCATTATTTCAAGGCTGCGCGCGGGGTCAAGGTTGCCGGTCGGCTCGTCTGCGATAATGACGCGGGGGTTGTTGATAAGCGCCCGGGCGATGGCAACGCGCTGCTGCTCGCCGCCCGAAAGCTCAAACGGACGCCGGCGGGCTTTGTGCGAAAGACCGACCAGATCAAGCACGTAAGGCACGCGCAGCTTAATCTCTTTATGCGAAGCGCCCACAACACGCATCGCGAAGGCCACGTTATCGTAAACGCTTTTCTTCTCGATAAGCCGGAAGTCCTGAAAAATAACGCCCAGCGTGCGGCGCAGATGGGGTATGTCCTGGGTCTTCAGCGTGTTGACATTAAAGCCGTTGACAAGAACCTTGCCCTCGCTTGGGCGGATTTCGCTTGTAAGCAGCTTTATAATTGTCGACTTCCCCGAACCCGAGGGGCCGACCAGAAAGACAAACTCGCCGTCGTCAATTCGTATCGTCACGCCCTTAAGCGCCTTCGAGCCGTTGTCATACGCCTTATAAACATCGACCAGACGAACCATAATCAGTATGTCTTTCCGCTTGACAGAAGGTATTTGCGCACCATAAGCGCCACCTTGAAGATAATGGCGTGGTCAAACTCGCGCAGGTCGAGTCCCGTAAGCTTTTTGACCTTGTCAAGCCGATATACAAGCGTGTTGCGGTGTACGAACATCTTGCGCGAGGTCTCCGAAACGTTAAGGTTGTTTTCAAAAAAGCACTGGATTGTGTCAAGCATCTCGCGGTCAAGCGCGGCCATCGCCTTTCTCTCGAACGCCTCGGCCAGAAACATTTCGCACATCGTGACGGGAAGCTGGTAGATAAGACGCCCTATGCCGAGGTTTCCATAGCTTAAAATGGATTTTTCGGTGTCGAACACCTTGCCGACCTCGATGGCTATCTGCGCCTCTTTATAAGAGGTTGCAAGCTCTTTAAGCCCGGCCGCCTCCGAGCCTATGCCGATTACGGTGGACACCATAAGCTCGCTTTTAATGGTTTCCTCGATACTAAGGGCAAGCTTGTACAAATCCGCGGCCTTGACCTCGCCGTCAAGCGACTTTATAAGCACCACCTCGGACTCGCTTATCGAAACGACAAAGTCGTGCTGACGCTCGGGGAAAAGGCTTTGCACCACGTCCACAACGGCAATCTCCGCCGTGCCAACCTGGCGGATAAGTATTACCGCCATCGGCGTCTGCCTTTCAAAGTGAAGTTCGCGGCTTCGCATATAGATATCGCCGGGCAGCACGTTGTCAAGGATAATGTTTTTGATAAAGGTGGCCCGGTCGTGCTTCTCGTCGTAATAAAGCTTCGCGCCGTTAAGCGCCACGGCGACAAGAATGCAAAGGGTGTCGGCGTCCTCGTCCTCTCCCTCCACAAAAGCGGCGAAATCAAAGCGCGCGAAATTCCCGTCAAGCGCCTTAAGGGCATAGCCCCCGATATGCGTCGGCGGGTCGGAGTGCGAGAACGCGTCGGACGATAAAGACTCTATCTGCGCCCCTATACGCTGCGGGTTGCTGCACGCCACAATCGTGCCGTTCCCGTCCGCAACGCCGATAACGCGGTCGGTGGCGTCCCGCATCTGATTGATAATGTTTTGGAACAGTCGGTTTGACATTGTTTCTCCTCCAAAATGCTTATAAAGATACATATATCATCGTATACCATTTTTGAAAAATTTGCAAGCGTCGTTTTACATAATTCATAGAATCGTCATATTATCGTCATACCGCCGGCAGCTTCCCGCGCTATAAAGACCCCAAGCCGTATGCCAGAAGCGTCACGACCGCCCCGGCAAGCAGCACGCCGATAAAGATACTGGGAAGGGCTTTTTTAAGGCGCATATCCATCATCGCCGCGATAAGCGCCCCTGTCCAGCCCCCCGTCCCGGGCAGGGGGATAGCCACAAAAACCGCAAGACCCCAAAACTCGTATTTGCGAATCGACGGCATCTTTTTCTCCGCGCGCGTTTCAAGCCTTGCGACAATGCCGCCAAGCTTTGTTTTGGCCTTCAGAAAATTGAATATTTTCCTTATGAACATCACAATAAACGGAAGCGGCAGCATATTGCCGATAACCGCCGCCGGGTACGCAAGATACCACGGAAGCCCCGCGTGCATGGCAATCGGAAGCGCCCCGCGAAGCTCTATCACGGGGATCATGGAGATAAGCGCCGTCATAAGCGTCTTGGAAAGCGTGTCCATTGACTGGATCATTTCACTGAAATTATTAAGTATCTCCTGCAATAAATGTTCCTCCTTGGAATGCCGCGCCTACTTTGTTGCGCGGTACTTCTGTCCCCGGGCATTGGGCGTCTGCGCAAGTGTCATTTCGATAAGCTTCGCTTCAAGCGCCGGGCGCAGATAATTCCCGCGGAAAGTCGGGCGGTGTTTAAGCCCCAACCGCTCCATCAATTCAAGCGCCGAAAGCGTTTGCGAACCCAAGGCGTTTATCAGGCGTTTCACTTGGTCGCTTACTTGGTCGGTATCTTGGTCGGTTGCGGCGTAGTGTTCTATCGTGTCCCAAATCGCCCGCAGCATAAAGCTTACAAACTCTGTGCAGTCGCCGCTGTCGTTCGAGCGGCCAAGCGCGCCGTAGTATTCCTGCTGACGCTCGTAGACAATCGTCTCCACGGGAAGCCATGCGAAGATTTCCTTCCACTTTGCCAGCAGAAGCGTCTGCCACATCCGCCCCATGCGTCCGTTGCCGTCCGCGAACGGGTGGATGATTTCAAACTCGTAATGGAAAACACAGCTTTTAATAAGCGGATGCACCGCCGCGCCCTTCGTCCAGCGCAGCAAATCCGCCATAAGACCCGAAACGTTGTCGGCGGGCGGAGCGATATGCACAAGCTCGTCTCCGCGCGCGACGCCTACGTTCCCGGAGCGGAACTGTCCCAACTCCCCGACAAGACCCTTCATCAGGATTTGATGCGCCGTAAGCAAGTCCATTATATCATACGGGTCAAACTCAAGAAGCCGGTTATACACCTGAAACGCGTTCTCGGCCTCGCAAATATCCTGCGGCGGCGCGAGGACGCGCTTTCCGTCCATTATGGCCGTTATCTGTTTCAGTGACAGGGAGTTGTTTTCAATGGCAAGTGACGAGTGAATTGTGCGGATACGGTTTACCCGGCGCAGTTTCGGATTTTGCCCCATGCCGCTTTGAATGGTCAGCACATCCGCGCGGGCGGCAATCTGCGCGGCCAAGGTCAGAATTTCGTCGGTTATCATATAACGGGGCTTGTACAGGAAATCGGTCATTTGAGTGACTCCTCTTGGTTGTGGGGGTGGGGCGCATCATCAATTCGATATCCAACAAGCTCATCGTCGACGTCGCAAAACCAGTTGTGATATTTTTTCATCCAAATATACTTTTCCTTCACTGTTTCATCTTCTGCGTAAGCAGCTAGTTTGTTTTCTATAAATTTCTTATGCCGCGCAATTTTGCTGATTTTACTGCTATCCCAAGATTGATCAAGGATAGCATATGGAACAAGACTATTTAGGTAATTACAATACTCAAAACCATCGAGGTCTGTGTGCAATCGCTGTGTTTGCGGTATCATCTTAAGGTTTCCGCCAAATCTACGGTTTAAGGAAGTGGCCACATCACAGGCATATCGTGGATAAATATGGGGTGGAAGGCTGTCTTTATTCACAATTATCCTTGGGTTTTTTGCCTCGTTTTTTTGTTTTTCATCAGCTTCAACCAAAGCTTTACCAAACTTAATTTTCCCTTTAGAAAAGTATTCTCCCCTTGTTATCACACCGCGCAAGGGTAAAATGCCCAAATTCTCCGATACGATACTTTCTAATTGGAACGCATTTATGTAATCTACAAACACTGCGATGTCCGTAATGCCTGATGGCGCGGCAAGAAGTATTGTATCAGAAAAAACTTCGACTTTATATTTAACCTTAACATTTAGACGGTCTACTACCTCTACGATAGCGGATAAGAACCTGTAAACATTATTACACGATTCTTTTTTGACGTAATCTGAGAAGCCTAAAATATCTATCAGCGCAAAGAAACAATCTTTTGATTTAGACATTATCTTTCATCCTCACGTAATTCACTCGTTATAACCGCAACCAACTGCATTATCCCACGCCCCAACAAAACAAGCAATTCGCGGGACTTGTATGTCGCGCGTTCTGCTCCCGCCGCAGCGTGTCAAGCAAGGCAGCGCTTATGCAACGCGCCGAAACCCATCGCCTTCTGCCAACGCTTACAGATGGTGATTTACAACATCGGGATTCTCCAGCGCGCTTTCAAGGATTCTGCTTAATACCGAAGTGTACCCCTTGCCGAGCGATCTTGCTTTGCGCAATGCCTGCGGCGACAGGCGCAGCGTGACTGTCTGCTTTTGCCTGTCTGATCTGCGTTCATCGGAGACTCGCCTGAACTGTTTTAACTCTTCTTCCGAGAATTCCGGGCAATCCTCGTCATAAAGAATCGGAAGATTCTTCGCCCTTTCCAACATTGCAAGTTGTTCCGATGACAGGGGTTCATTTACGTCAATTACCTTTTGCATTGTAATATGCCCCTTCTTTCTGATCGTCCCTTTCAAATTGCATTTTCATTTCTCCTGCCGCCTATTATATCGCTGCGTAAGACAAAACGCAACACACACCTTCATTCCAAGGCGCGGACGCCGCATGAACATACAAAATGCGCAAACCGTCATCCTCATGTAGGGGCGACCGTCCTCGGTCGCCCGCGCCTGCAGGATTTTCCGGGGTTACGGGCGGTCGGGGACGACCGCCCCTACATCTAGTCTGTGCAAATTGGACATTCATGCGTTTGCCGTGTCATTCCAAGGCGGACGCCGCTCCCGCCGTTGGACGCGGACAATCACGCGAGCGGAACGCACCAACCGCCAAATTTTAACATACCCTTCTCCTCTGGCATAAAATGCCTTGTATGGCGGGTGTGCCGTACGGGAAAGGAGAGTGCATTATGGACAGCAATTCATATTCCATGACTGCGAACGTGAACGCGGCCGACCGGCAGTACGGCGCGGAGTTCCGGTGCGCGGCGCCGGTTTATATGGCGGACGGCGCAAACGGCTGCGGCTATGGCATGGAAATCCCCCAAGGACGCCAGATTGACTTCGCCGAGCGCGCGGAAAAGATGTATCCGGACTGTTACACGACGATTTATCCGCATGTACGCTTTATGGTAAACTCCCTTAGCGAGGACAGCATGTACAGCCTGACCGGCGGGGACATTGACCGCCTGGCCGACGCCGCGATGTGCCGAAGCGGCGTACTGGAAAGCCTTCCCGCAGAGCATAACAGGCATACGCTGGGCGACGTTACAAGGGCGCTTGTCATTCGCGAGCTTATAGACAGGAACAGGCGCACCCGATTCCTGCCGTACCTTCTGCTGTCGCTTTTCGAGGGGCGCGGCCGGGACTGCGTATACGACTGGTTTTAACTCACTCCAGCACAGTAAGGGCGCTTGTATCCACATCTCCGGCGGCGCCGATCAGACGGGGGGCGAGGTTCTGCGTCCCGGCGAAAAGCCGGACGGGGACTTCGCTTCCCTGCCGCAAGGTAAGGCAGACGGCGTAAAGCGCCGTCTCGCTGACTGCGCCGCTGTCAAGCAGCAGCGTCGTATCCGCGCCGAAAATCACGTCAAAACCGCCGTCTTCCGCAGCCCGGAAGGACTCAAGCGTAAGAAGATTAAGGCCGCAGTCGGGCAGTCCGGACGGCGGCGCGCCGGACAGCAGCTTCTCAAGGCGCATAAGTTCCGAAGGCTTTTCACCGCTGACGGCGGGAAGATACCTGACCACCGGGATATACGCGCCGCCGAAGGCGGAGGGATAGTACATGTCAAAGGCCGCCTCGCCGTACTCAAGGCCGCCAAGCGCCTCTTCGTCGCGTTCCAGCGGAAGCGACAGGTCGCTTCCGAAATAGTCGCCGACATCCTCGCCCTCGACGCGTATTTTCACGAATACAACCCCCGGAAGCTCGGTCAGTGAGTTCACAAGCGCAAGCACCGCGGTTCGCGCTTCCCGCGAACTTCCGGTGACAGGGGACATAAAATCGCGGGAAAGATTGACCGCGCATACGCGGTTATCCGTCGTCACTGACAAAAGGCGTGTCTTTTCGGGAATAACGGGATTAAGACCGCCGCTGAACGGCCCGGCGATAAGCCCCTCCACAACTTGCCTGTACCACTCGGGCGATTCGCTTTCGCGCATTACGACCGAGCGCGTTTCGGGGACAAGACGGTAATCTTCGTCGGCAAAATACAATTTTATCGTGTGGCGCGCGGACACAAGCTCAAGCGGCGCGTCAATAAAATCCCCGGCGCTTATCACCGCGCTTGATTCCCCGGACTGCGCCGAAGCGCCGGAAAGCACCCAGCGTATCGCCGTAATCCCCTCGAACTGAATCGCTGTTTGCAGCATACAGTATTCGGCCACGGTTCTGTTAAGCCCCGTGACGCCCGCAAACTCTTCCGAAAGGGATATAACTGCGCAGCCGTCCTCCTCCGTGACGTTTAAAACGCGGGCACCGCTTTGGGTAAAAACGCTTCTAAGCGCCGGATTCCCCGGCGTTTCCCTCATTGCCCGCAGCGCGAAGTCAAGCGGGTTGCTGCCGTCGGGCAGCGCGACCTCTTCACGCTGTGTGATAAGCCCGGCCAGCGCGTCCTGCTCGGTTAGATTGACGGCGTAATAAACCCCCACCGTTCTGCCGGACGGTTCTTCCCCGCCGCAGGCGGAAAGCGCGGCGGATATCAAAAGCGCCGCCGCACATATAAGAAGCCGCTTTCTATTCACCGTTTTCCACCTCCGGGGGCGTATTACGCTGCGGGAACGTCACGGTAAAGCGGGTACCCTTTCCATAGACGCTTTCCGCCTTCACTTCCCCGCCCATAGCCCTAAGCGTCTGCCACACCACGGCAAGCCCAAGCCCCGTACCGCCGGCCTCACGCGAGCGGGTCTTGTCGACGCGGTAAAAACGCTCGAAAATGCGGGGCAAATCCTCTTCGGGAATGCCAACTCCCGTGTCGTCCACAACGATAAGCACCTTCCCGTCCTGCGTGTAGCAAAGCGCCCTGACCGTCCCGTCGGGGCGGTTGTATTTCACGGCGTTTTCCATAAGATTGTAAATTATCAGATAAAGGTCGTCCGCGTCGCCCGTTACGGCGCAGTCGTCGTCAAGCTCCAGCTGCAGTTCTGCGCCCGCTTTTTTCGCGAAGGGCGTAAGCATGTGCGCCGCGCGGCGTATCACGTCGGCGGGGCGTATCGCGCAGTGCGTGCGCGCAGAACCCGAATCAATGCGCGTAAGCTGCATCATCTTCTCCGTAAGGCGGGTAAGGCGGTCGATCTCGTCCCCGATATCGGTTATAAACTCGCGCAGCGTCGCGCTGTCCATGTCCTCGTTTTGAAGGATGGAATCGGCAAGCAGGCGCACCGAGGCAAGCGGGGTTTTAAGCTCGTGACTGGCGTCGGACACAAACTGCTGGCGAAGCGACTCTGTTTTTTGAAGGCGCGCGCTCAGTTCGTTGAACTGCCCGGCAACGTCGGCAAGCTCGTCTCTGCCGTATACGGGCGCGCGGTGTCCGTAATCGCCGTCCCTTACCGAACGTATGGCCCGCAGCAGCGCAGAGAACCGGTGGGTCAGCGCCATGGATATAATAACGCTTACCACCGCAAGCACAAGCGATATGACGATGCTGAAACTGAACATCTGGTTGCGCAAATCAAGCAAAAGCCCGGCCTGTTCGGAGTCGTAGTCGTAAAGGTACAGCGCGCCGATTATTTTTTCTCCGTGCAGAATCGGCATTGCAAAGCGGCTTTGAAATGAATCGTCCTTAAAGCTTGAAAAGAACATATCGCTTCCCATAAGCGCGCCGGCCACGTCGGGGTAAAGGAGAAAGCGCCCCACGGCGCTTTCGCGCAGCGAGTTGTCGTATACGACACGCGTATCCGCGGCGCAGACAACCACGCGGTAATTGCGCCGCTCGTCCGCAACGGACATTACCGAAGCCGCGTTTTCCGGCGTAAGGCTTTCCAGATCCGCAAGCTGCGCGGTCAAAAGCGCCGCCTGCGTCTGCATAGAGCTGCGCTTATACTGAAAAACTATATCCTGATTTATACGAAGGGGATAGGTATTAAGCAAAACGAGAACGACGACGATAACGGCCAGATAACTGGTCATGATCTTCATCTGATACCGCCCAAGGCCCAAGTGCCGCCACACGCCCGCCACGACCGGGGGCAGACGGCGGCCCGACTGCCGCCCCACCGTTATCCCCCCCGGTTTGATCTGAAGTAATACCCGACGCTCCATTTTGTAAGGATGTACGCGGGTTCCGCCGGCGTGGGCTCTACCTTTTCGCGCAGACGGCGTATATGCACGTCAACCGTGCGTATGTCCCCCGGAAACTCAAAGCCCCAGACCACGTTAAGAAGGTTTTCCCGGCTGTAGACCCGCCCGGGGTTGCGCATAAGCAGTTCAAGCAGGTCAAACTCCCGCGCGGTAAGGTCGGCGGGTCTGCCGTCAACGAAAACACTGCGCTGCGCCGGGTCAAGCACAAGCGCCCCGGATATAAGCTTTTCGCTTTTCCCGCCCGTGTCGCTGGCCGCCGCGCGGCGCAGTATGGCCCGTATACGGGCTTTCAGCTCAAGGATATTGAAGGGCTTCGTAATATAGTCGTCCGCGCCGAATTCAAATCCGATAAGCTTGTCCATATCCTCGCTCCGCGCGGTCAGCATGATAACGGGCACCGCGGAAAACTCGCGTATCTGGCGGCATGCCTCAAGACCGTCAAGCCCCGGCATCATAAGATCCAGAATGATAAGGTCATAGCCGCGCTCTTTCGCAAGCGCCACGCCCTCGGCGCCGTCATGGCAACCGTCAACCTCGTACCCGTCATGCTCAAGGTTAAACTTTATGCCCTTTACAAGGGTTTTTTCGTCATCCACCACAAGAATTTTCATAAACTCCCCCTGCTTGTCTAAGAAACTGGGCATGTTGAAAATTGCCCGCTCCGACTTGCGATACCGCGCCATAGGCGCCTGTTCGCAAGCGCTGCGCTCGTTCGCCTTGCAGGCGAACACGCAATTTTCAACACTTCGTTACTGTAACATACTGCTCTATTCGGCTTAGTATAGCCGGGCCGATTCCGTTTACATTCACGATGTCGCCTATGGCGGCGAACGGGCCGTTCGCTTCGCGGTAGTCAACAATGCGCCCGGCAAGCACCGGGCCGATGCCGGGCAGGTCGGCAAGCTCGCGCGCGCTTGCTTTGTTAAGGTCTATCGCCCCGACGGGCGCGCCGCTTGCCTGCGCGGGCATAAACCGCCGCGAGGAGGTGACGGCAAACGTCCCTTCCCGCGCGCCGCCCTCCCACGTAACGCCAAGCGCGAAGCCCGCGAAACACATCGCAAACGCAAGCAGCATAAAAAACGTGACAAGGGTTTTCTGACGGTTTTCCACTTCGGTGTTCCCCCTTGCTTGCAAACGGCAAGATGGTTTGCTATAATAAAGGGAAGACTTGGTTATGTCAAGCGCATGCGCGCCCTCGCGGGCGGGTTGGTAAGCGCGGACAATCCCTTAATCAGACGGCGCGCCGAGGGCGTCGCGCCCTACAAACGTTACAACCTGCGCATTTTGCGTAGGGGACGGCGTCCTCGACGTCCCGCCCCCTCTGGCCTCCCCCTTTGGGGGAGGTGGCACGCGCAGCGTGACGGAGAGGGCGGCGATGCGCTCTTCTGGCTATTATACCAAACTTTTTCGGAGATTGCCATGAAAACGAAAAGATTTTTTGCCCTTATATGCGTACTGCTTGCGCTTGGCCTTGTGCCGCGGGCGCGGGCGAATACGTATGCGGACTTGCCCGAGGTGGACGTCCGCGCGGCAAGCGCGCTGCTTTTGGACGCGGACACGGGCGAGCATCTGTACGAGCGCGAGCCGGAGGCGCTTCGCGAACCGGCGTCGCTTACCAAGATAATGACCTGTATGCTTGCCCTTGAGATGACGGGGGACTGGGAAACGCACAAAAACGATATAGTCACCGTAACGCAGGCGGCGTTCTTCGACATGGTTCCCGACGGCAGCACTTCCGGGCTTAAAGCCGGGGAGGAGATACGCCTTGAGGATCTTCTGTACTGCGTTATGCTGCAGTCCGCCAACGAGGGGTGCAACGTGCTTGCGATACATCTCTCCGGCAGCGTGGAGGCGTTTGTTGCGCGCATGAACGAGCGCGCCGCCGAGCTTGGCTGTGAGAAGACGGTTTTCAAAAACACCCACGGTCTGCCGGCGGCGGGTCATGTGACGACGGCGCTTGATATAAGCAGAATCACTTTACAGGCCGTCAAGACCCCGCAGTTTATGCAAATCGCGCACACCGACAGCTATACCGTGCCGCCGACAAACAAAACCGAGGCGCGGCGGCTTACGACGACCAACAGCCTTATCTCCACCTCGCGCTATTCCGAGTACATCTACCCCCCCGCCAAGGGCATTAAGACCGGGCATACAACCGCGGCGGGTTACTGCCTTGTGTCAATGGCGGAAAAGGACAATCTGCGGCTTATTTCCGTTGTGATGGGCGCGGTTATGGAACCGGACACGCAGCGCCAGCGGCACTTTGTGGAAACAAAGCTGCTTTTCGAATGGGGGTTTGAGAACTGGGTTCCGCGCCGCCTGCTGACCCGAACAGACATTGTCGGGGAATTAAACGTCCTTTTGGGCGCGGGAAAGGATGCCGTAACGCTTGTTCCAGAAAACGAGATCACCGCGCTTGTGCCGAAATCGCTTGACCTGGCGAAAATCGAGCGCAAAATCTCGCTTGACAACCCCGAAGGCCGCTATGCGCCCATTTACAAGGACGAGGTTCTGGGGACCGTTACGCTTCAGACCGAGGGGCATGTCTACGGCGTTGTAAGGCTTCTCGCGTCCTTCACCGTCGAAGAGGACACCGCGACGAAGTTTATGCTCGACGTGCGCGATTGGTTCTCGCAGCCCTGGATAAAATGGACGCTTATCGGTCTTGGCAGTCTGCTTGTGCTTTATATAACCCTTACTGTGGCGCTTAACTACCGCCGCCGCCGCGAACGCACCCGACGCCCCGGCAACTACAGGGGCAGGAAAAGAAGAAGGTAGCAAACGCCGCCCCCTGCTGCGGGGCGGCGTTTTCATGCAGACGCTGTCAATTGACAATGAACAATTTGGGGGATAATCCTCCGGCGCGGTGAAAGGCTGTAGGGGCGGCGTTCTGCCGCCCGTTTGTTCGGTGAGTGTGGCGCGCCGAGGGCGTCGCGCCCTACAAATGCCACGCAGCGTGACGGAGAGGGGGCTGTCAAGCGCATGCGCGCCCTCGCGGGCGGGTTGGTAAGCCGCTTCCGCTCTGGACAAACAGTCCGCGCTCCGCGCGCCCTTGGTTTGCCCAACGCTGCACCGCCTTACCAACCCTGCTCGGGCGATGCGCTCTTCTGCGCTCTTCTATTTCGCGTAATCTATATGCCTTGTTTCCCGTATCAGGTGAACTTTGATCTGGCCGGGGTATTCAAGGTCGCTTTCGATCTTTTTGCTTAGTTCGCGGGCGAGCAGCGTCATCTGGTCGTCGCTTATAAGTTCGGGCTTTACCATAATGCGTATCTCGCGGCCGGCTTGGATGGCAAAGGAGCGGTCCACGCCGTCAAAGCCGTTTGCAAGCTCTTCAAGCCGCTGAAGGCGCTTGATGTAATTTTCAAGATTCTCGCGGCGCGCGCCGGGTCTTGCCGCGCTTATGGCGTCGGCGGCCTGGACAAGGCAGGCGATCACGGTCTTGCAGTCCACGTCGCCGTGGTGTGCGTGTATGGCGTGTACGACCTGTTCGTTTTCGCGGTATTTCTTGGCCATCTCAACGCCGATGGTAACGTGGCTTCCCTCTACCTCGTGGTCAATGGCCTTGCCAAGGTCGTGCAGAAGTCCGGCCCGCTTCGCGATAAGGACATCCTCGCCAAGTTCGGCGGCCATCATGCCGGAAAGCAGCGCCACCTCTATCGAGTGCCGCAGGACGTTCTGCCCGTAGCTTGTGCGGTAGCGCATACGCCCAAGCATCTTTACGATATCCGGATGTATGCCGTGGACGCCGGTTTCAAACGTCGCCCTCTCGCCCTCTGTGCGGATGGTGTGCTCGACTTCCTTCTTGGCCTTCTCCACCATTTCCTCGATGCGCGCCGGATGGATGCGCCCGTCCACTATAAGCTTCTCAAGGCTTATCCGGGCGATTTCGCGCCGCACCGGGTCAAAACCGGAAAGCGTAATCGCCTCGGGGGTGTCGTCGATGATAAGGTCAACGCCCGTAAGGGTTTCAAGCGTGCGTATGTTGCGCCCCTCGCGCCCGATGATGCGCCCCTTCATCTCGTCGTTGGGAAGAGGAACCACGCTGACGGCGGTTTCGGAAACGTGGTCGGTGGCAACGCGCTGTATGGCCGTGGCCACAATCTCGCGCGCCTTCTCGTCGGCGTCCTCTTTGAAACGGCTTTCAAGGTCTTTAAGCTTCATCGCCATCTCGTGCGAAACTTCGCTTTCGACGCTTTTGATAAGGAATACCTTCGCCTCTTCCTGCGAATAGCCGGAGATGCGTTCAAGCACCTCCATCTGGCTGCGCTTCATAAGCATGGCTTCCTCGCGCACTGCCTCGGCGTCCTTGATTTTCTGTGAAAGCGTCTCTTCCTTTTTTTCGATGTTCTCGGTCTTTTTGTCAAGATTTTCTTCTTTTTGCTGAAGCCGCCGCTCTTGCTTCTGAACCTCGGCGCGGCGCTCTTTTACCTCGCGCTCGTACTCTACCCGGCTTTTCTGGATTTCCTCTTTTGCTTCGACTATCGCTTCGCGTTTTTTGCTTTCCGCGCCCTTATACGCGTCGTTGATTATGCGCTTTGCCTCTTCCTCCGCGCTTGTGATTTCGCGCTCGGCCACATTTTTCCGATACCGTATTCCAAGGAAAAAAGCAATAACGCCGCCGGCCAACAAACCGGCCAGACCGGCAGCCAGGTATAAAACCCACTCTATGATAACGCACCTCCATATATATACCGCCCTGTTTTAAACCGTCGGGCGAATCACGGCTTATCCGAGGTATTCTATAATCTGGGAATGATTTTGTCAATAATTTATTTATGCCATGCCCGCCGCCGGCCCGCCGCCATGCCCGCCGCGGGCGGGGACATCCCCCGCCAAAGCGGTCAAACAGTCTCGATGCCCTTTTGCTGGTCAATAAGCAAATGCAGTTTGGCAAGACTTTCCTTTATGAAGCTGTTTTCCTCCTTAAGGCTTTTTTTGATGCCGATGTTGGCAATGGCGAATATAAGAGGAGTCCGGAAATTCGCGGGGAATCTGTTCAGTATCCGTCCAAAGCTGTAGAAGGTCTTCTTTGTGTACTGATAGCCGCGGTACAGTTCGTCCACCGTCATGTTCTTTGGGTGATAAGTCACGGTGCAGTGGTCGTAAAAGTCCCAGTTCTCGGTGATAAGCCTGTTTTCCGCCTTCAGCTTTTCGTATATATCCGTCCCCGGATAAGGGGTAAGGATATTGAACGTCGCGGACGGGATTTTCGTCTTGTACAAAAACTCAAGCGTTTCGTCGAATACGGACGCGTCGTCGTCGTCAAAGCCGAAAACCAATGACGCGTGGAACATAATCCCGCTTGACATGATGCGCTTTATCGCGTCAATCGTCGCCTGCTGGCTTTTCATGCTTTTGCCCATGCGCTTTATCTTCTCTTCGGAAACGCTTTCCACGCCGAAGAAAAGCCCCTTGCACCCGCTGTCGCGCGCCAGGTTCAAAAGTTCCTCGTTCTTCGCGAAGGAGATAGAGGCCTGTCCCACCCATTCGATCTTCAGTTCCTTCAGCGCAAGGAAAAGCGCCTTTGCGTACACCGGGTCGCCGACAATATTGTCGTCAAGGAACATAAAGCGCTTGGATTTTGAATTCTTAATGTCCTTAATTACGTTCTCGATGCTTACGTGGCGTATCCGTCTGCCGAAAAACTTCCATACGCTGCAGAATTCGCAGGAATAGGGGCAGCCGCGCGAGGTGACGATCGGCTCGATGCCCAGAACTCCGGGCGTCATTAAATCCCGCCTTGGCAGTATGTCAAGGTTTTCCCCGGCCCCGCCGTGATAGAACTCCTTCAACGCGCCGTTTTCAAAGTCCTTCAAAAGCGCCGCCCAGACGGGTTCGGCCTCTCCCGTAACGACGCAGTCGCAGTGAAGCTTTGCCTCGTCCGGCAGAACCGTGGGATGTATGCCGCCCATTACCACCGTCTTGCCCCGCTTCTTGAACTCCCCCGCTATGGTATACGCCCGCGAGGACGTGGCGGTCATGCAGGTTATGGCGACAAGGTCGCAGTCCGTGTTATAGTCAAGGATACCTGTTTCCTCTTCGACTACGGTTATCTCATGCTCTTCCGGCGTGGCGGCGGCAATGTAAAAAGGCGAGATCATCGGGAATCTGACCATATCCACGGTCTTCCTTGAAATGTCCTTCACGGGTGATACCAGCAAGATCTTCATATTTGTCTCCCTTTTGCTTTTCACGGCAAGTTGATAAGCGCTTGGGCACGACACCGCCGCCTGCGGGTGGGGGACGCCGCGGGAGGCCGCTTTGTCATGTCAGGCGCAAACGGCGCGCTTCGCCGCAGGGGCTACTATATCATACTTTTTGTTCTTTGGCAAAAGGAAAAAGCCTCAGACTGACCGACGCTGCAGCGCAGCCATGCGCCATTTCACCCGGCAAGCGCGAAAAACTTCACAAAACAGCGGTTTTTCGCCGCTCACTTCCCGCAGTTGGCGCAGTCCGCGTTGCAGCCGATTATCGGCTCGGGGTCGATGCCCTGGCGTTTATAGTAGTCGGCTATCGCCGCCTTGATTGCCTCTTCGGCGAGAACCGAGCAGTGTATCTTCGCAGGGGGCAGCCCCTCCAGCGCCTCTACCACGGCGGAGTTTGTCACGGAAAGCGCCTGCGCCACGGTCTTGCCCTTGATAAGCTCGGTGGCTATGGACGAGGTGGCCACGGCGGCGCCGCAGCCGAAGGTTTTGAATTTCACGTCCTTCAGCACATCGCCCTCGATGCGCATCGTTATCTTCATAATGTCGCCGCATTTGGGGTTGCCCACGGTGCCGACGGCGTTGGCGTCTTCGACCTCTCCCACGTTTCTGGGATTTGAAAAATGCTCCATTACCTTTTCCGTATACATGCCCGGATCCTCCTAAAGCGTTTCGAACGGTACGGGTTTGTTTTGCTCCGCGTCCCAAACGGGGCTTATCGCGCGGCGCTCGGCCACAACCCTTTTCGTCGTTTCTACAATATAGTCGATTTCCTCTTCCGTAACGCCTGCGCCAAGGGTGAAGCGCACGCTTCCGTGGGCAAGCTCGTGCGGAAGCCCGATTGCCAGAAGCACGTGCGAGGCCTCAAGCGCCGCGCTTGAACAGGCCGAGCCGCTTGACACGCTTATCCCGGCAAGGTCAAGGCCAAGGACAAGACTTTCGCCCTCCGCGCTTTCAAAGACGAAGGAGGCGTGACCGGGCAGGCGCTTGGACGGGTCGCCCGTCAGACGGCTGTACGGAATGCCGAGTATGCCCTGGATAAGCCGGACGCGCATTCTAAGAAGGTGGCGCTGCGTATCGGGCAGCTTCTGTACGGACTCGGTAATCGCCGCCGCCAGTCCCGCCGCGCCCGCCACGTTTTCTGTTCCCGAGCGCCTGTTGCGCTCGTGGTGGCCGCCGTGCATAAGCGGGGAGATGGCCACGCCCTTTCTTATGACAAGCACCCCTATGCCCTTGGGCCCGCCCATTTTGTGGCCGGACAGGGAAACCATGTCCGCGTTCCCTATATCAAGGTCTATCTGCCCGGCGGCCTGAACGGCGTCGGTATGGCAGATTATCTGCGGGTTTTTCTCCTTCGCCGCCGCGAAGATTTCGGAAACGGGCTGTATCGTGCCGATTTCGTTGTTGGCGTACATCACGCTTATAAGCTTTGTGTCCGGGCGCACGGCGTCCGCTGCGCTTTCCGGCGAAACGCGCCCGACGCTGTCCGCCGGAAGCGAGGTATACTCCATCCCCTGCCGCTCCAGCCACATGGACGTCTGCATAATCGCCGGGTGCTCGATCGCCGTTGTGATAAAGTGCTTCTTTCCGGCAAGCGCGCCGACCTCCATAACGCCCTTCAGCGCCCAGTTGTCGCTTTCCGTGCCGCCGGAGGTGAAGAACACCTCTTCCGGCATAACCCCAAGCGCAAGCGCGACGTCGCAGCGCGCCTGTTCAAGTCCGCGCTTTGCCTCCCGCGCGAGGGCATACATGCTCGAGGCGTTGCCAAACCCCGTCCCGGCAAGCCACGGCGTCATCGCCTGAAGCGCCGCCGGGCGCAAAGGCGCGGTGGCCGCGTAATCCGCGTATATCTGCATTTCGTTTCTCCTTTGTTAATTCAGACTCTCTAAAAACCCGTGTTTTTGTTTGGCTTCGCCAAACAAAAACGAGCGCAGCGCTTGCGAACAGGCGGCTATGCCGCGGTATCGCAAGCTGGAGCGGGGGTTTTTAGAGGTACCTATCTGTTCACTGTTAACTGTTAATTGTCAACCGTTCGTCCTTCTCTCGCCGCGACCGCAAGCGCGTCGCAGCGGTTGTTAAGGGGGTTATCCGCGTGGCCGCGCACCCAGTGGCAGGTGATTTTGTGCGAACTCTCCAGCTTTAATAGTCTGTCCCAAAGTTCGATATTAAGCGCGGGTTTTTTGTCCGATTTTATCCAGTTTTTCGCTTTCCAGGATTTTGCCCAGCCCTTTGAAAGAGCGTCTGTGACATATTTGGAGTCCGAGTAAAGCGCCACTTCGCACGGCTGGTTAAGCGCCTGAAGCGCCATAATGACCGCCGTAAGCTCCATGCGGTTGTTGGTGGTCTGCGGCTCGAAGCCCGAAAGCTCTTTCTCCAGGTCGCCGTAACGGAGTATCGCCCCCCACCCCCCGGGACCCGGATTCCCGCTGCACGCGCCGTCTGTGTATATATCAACCTGTTTCATATCTTATAACCTGCTGTTATATTTCTTCGGGGATATTCTGGGTGTTATCGTCTTCTTCGCTTTCTTCGGGGGCGTCCTCTTCTTCTTTGAAGGTTCTCGCAAGCGCGATTACGCGGGCGTTTTCGGCGGTGCGCATAAGGATAACACCTTGGGCGGTGCGGCTGTAGACATTGACGCTTGACGCGGCCATGCGGATAATCGTGCCGTCGTCCGCGATAAGCATAATATCGTCGCTTTCGTCAACCACGCGGATTGCCGCCACCTTGCCGGTCTTTTCGGTAAGGTGATGGTTTCTCATGCCCTTGCCGCCCCGGTTTTGGATGTCGCCGCCGCGCAGATATTCCGTGGCCTCGGTGCGCTTGCCGAAACCGTTCTCCGTCACGGTAAGGACGCTTCCGCCCGGACGCAGGCGCGCCGCGCCGATTACGTAATCGCCGGGGGCAAGGCGTATCCCGCGAACGCCCACCGCGCCGCGCCCCATCTCGCGCACGTCCGTCTCTCCGAAGCAGATGGCCATACCCTCCCGCGTTGCCAACAGAATGTTTTGATTGCCGTCCGTTTTACGCACTGTAATCAGCTCGTCGCCCTCGTCAAGGTTAAGCGCCCTAAGCCCGGCCTTGCGCCCGGCGTTGCGGAACTGGGCAACGTCCACGCGCTTTACCGTGCCGTTGCGGGTCACGAAGAAGAGATAGGCAAACTCCTCGTTCTCGCGCACGGGGATCGCGGCGGTGACCTTCTCGTCCTTCTCAAGGGGAAGCAGGTTCACAAGATTCTGCCCCTTGGCCGTGCGCCCGGCCTCGGGCACATGGAAGCCGCGCTTCTTGAAAAGCCGCCCCTTGGTGGTGAAGAAAAGCACGTCGTCATGGGTAGAGGCCACAAACAGCTCTTCTATATAGTCCTCTTCCCGTATGGTCTGCGCCGAGATGCCCTTGCCGCCGCGCCGCTGGGAGCGGTAGGTGTTCTTGGGCTGGCGCTTCACATAGCCAAGGTGGGTAAGGGTGAACACGCAGTCCTCGCGCTCGATAAGATCCTCTATGTCGATCTCGTCCGCGTCGTCCACTATTTCGGTGCGGCGGTCGTCGCCGTACTTGTCCGCCACCTGTAAAAGCTCTTCCCGGACGATGGCGGTAACGCGCTCGGGACGCGCGAGGATGTCGTTATAGTCGTCTATTTTAACCCTAAGCTCGCCGATTTCCGCCTCTAATTTCTCGATTTCCATGCCCTGCAGCCGCCCAAGGCGCATGTCCACGATCGCCTGCCCCTGCACGTCGTCAAGCCCGAACCGCTCCATCAAGCGGCGCTTTGCGTCGTTATACGCGGTTCGGATAATCGAGATTACCTCGTCAATATTGTCAACCGCGATTTTAAGCCCCTCTAAAAGGTGGATGCGCTCCTGCGCCTTGGCAAGGTCGAAGCGCGTCCTGCGGCGTATGACGTCGCGCTGATGCTCGAGATAATACTCAAGCATCTTTTTAAGCGTCAGTATAACGGGCTGGCCGTTCACAAGGGAAAGCATGTTAATGGCGAAGGTGCTTTGCATCTCGGTCTTTGTGTAAAGGTTATTAAGCACCACCTGGGCGTTCGCGTCGCGCTTCAGGTCAACCACGATTTTCATGCCGGTGCGGTCGGACTCGTCACGAAGGGCGGCCACGCCCTCTATAGTTTTTTCGCGCACAAGTTCGCCTATATGCTCGACAAGGCGCTTTTTGTTGACCTGATAGGGAAGCTCGGTCACGCGAATACGGGTCTTTCCCCTGTATTCCTCGATAACGGCGGTCGCGCGCATACGCACGCGCCCCTTCCCTGTGGCATAGGCCGCGCGTATCCCCGCGCGCCCCAGAATAGAACCGGCGGTCGGGAAGTCCGGCCCCTGGATATGCTCCATAAGGTCGATAAGCTCGGCCTCGGGGTCGTCAAGCAGGCAGACCGCCGCCATAACCGTCTCGCGCAGGTTGTGGGGCGGGATATTGGTCGCCATGCCCACGGCGATGCCGGACGAACCGTTGACAAGAAGGTTCGGGAAGCGCGAGGGGAGAACCTCGGGCTCTTTCCTTGTGTTGTCATAGTTCGGGGAGAAGTCGGCGGTGTTTTTGTCTATGTCCGCCATCATCTCAAGGGCGATCTTTGAAAGGCGCGCCTCGGTGTAACGATAGGCGGCCGGGGGGTCGCCGTCCACGTTTCCGAAGTTGCCGTGGCCGTCGATAAGCGGGGCGCGCAGGCTGAACGGCTGGGCAAGGCGGACAAGCGCGTCGTAGACCGACGCGTCGCCGTGCGGGTGATAGCGGCCAAGCACGTCGCCCACCGCCGTGGCGGATTTGCGGAAGGCTTTGTCCGGGGTAAGGTTTTCCTCCCACATCGTGTACAGTATCCGCCTGTGTACGGGTTTAAGCCCGTCCCGCACATCCGGCAGGGCGCGCGCCACGATAACGCTCATGGCGTAGTCGATGAACGACTTCTTAACCTCGCGCTCCAAATCCACGGGAAGGATTTTTTGGTTTTCAAACGACACGGTATGTTCTGCCATAGTGTTCTCCTTTATACACCCGCTGCGGCGCTTTTCCGCCGCCGGACGAAATAGTTAGCTCATTTGCGGCGCTTCGCCGGCGGAGAGGGCTACACGTCCAAGTTAACCACGTATTTCGCGTGGGTTTCGATAAACTCGCGGCGCGGCTCGACCTTGTCGCCCATAAGGATAGTGAAAATCTGGTCGGCGGCCACGGCGTCCTCAAGCTGAACCTGAAGCAGGGTGCGTTTTTCGGGGTGCATGGTCGTCTCCCAAAGTTCTTCGGGATCCATTTCGCCAAGACCTTTGTTGCGCGAGATATCTATGCGCCCCTTTGCCGCCGCGTCGCCGCCGGACATCTCCTCAATGGCGGCGTCGCGCTCGGCGTCGTTGAAGGCATAGCGCGTCTGTTTGCCGCGCGAAAGCTTGTAAAGCGGCGGCTGGGCGATGTAGACATGGCCGTGTTCTATAAGCGGGCGCATAAAGCGGTACAGGAAGGTAAGCAGAAGGACGCGGATATGGCTTCCGTCCACGTCGGCGTCGGCCATAAGGATAAGCTTTCCATAGCGCAGGCGGCTTACGTCGAACTCGTCTCCCACGCCCGCCCCAAGGGCAAGGATTACGGGCATAAGCTTTTCGTTGCCGTACACCTTGTCAAGGCGCGCCTTCTCCACGTTAAGCATCTTGCCCCAAAGCGGAAGAATCGCCTGATAGCGCGAGTCGCGCCCGTCCTTGGCGCTTCCTCCGGCGCTGTCGCCCTCGACTATATAAAGTTCTGTATACGTCGGGTCTGTTTCGTGGCAGTCGCTTAGTTTGCCGGGCAGAGAGCCGGAGTCAAGCGCGTTTTTCCGGCGCGTAAGCTCGCGCGCCTTGCGCGCGGCCTCGCGCGCGACGGCGGCCTGGACGGATTTTTCCAGAATGGCCTTGCCCACGGCGGGGTTTTCCTCCAGATAATCGGTAAGCTTGTCGGTAAGCGTCGCGTCCACCAGCGAGCGTATGTGGGAATTGCCAAGCTTAGTCTTCGTTTGCCCCTCGAACTGCGCGTCTACAAGCTTTACGCTTATAATCGCGGTAATCCCCTCGCGCACGTCCTCGCCGGAGAGTTTTGTGTCGTCCTTCAGAATGCCGTGCTTCTTCCCGTAGTCGGTAAGGACGCGGGTAAGGGCGGCCTTGAAGCCCGTTTCGTGCATTCCGCCCTCTGTTGTGGCGATGTTGTTGGCAAAGCTTAAAAGGTTTTCGCTGTAGCCGTCGTTATACTGGAACGCCGCCTCGACAAACGAGTCCTCCCTTTCGCCCGTTATATAGATAACATCCTCGTGTATCGGCGTTTTATTGTGGTTTATCCACTCTACGAACGAGCGTATCCCGCCCTCGTAAAGGAAGCTTGCCGATTTCGCGCCGCCGTTCTCGCTCTCCTCGCGCTCGTCGGTAAGGGTGATGCGCAGACCGGCGTTCAGGAACGCCTGCTGGCGCAGCCGGGACTGCAGTATCTCGAAGTCGAAGTCCGTCTCTTCGAAAATCTCCGCGTCCGGCTTAAAGCGCACGTACGTGCCGTGTTCGCCGCTTACGCCGTCCTCTTGAAGCTCTTCTGTCACCTCGCCGCGTGAGAACGCCATGCGATAGGATTTCCCCTCGGTAAAGATGCGTACGCGCGTCCACTCGGAAAGCGCGTTCACAACGCTCGCGCCGACGCCGTGCAGACCGCCGGAAACCTTATATCCCGTCCCGCCGAACTTCCCGCCCGCGTGAAGCACGGTAAAGACGACCTCGGCGGCGCTGCGGCCCGTCTGTTCCTGCCGCCCGACTGGGATGCCGCGCCCGTCGTCCCGCACGGAAAGCGAGCCGTCGCTATGGATATTAACGTCTATATACGTGCAAATCCCGGCCAATGCCTCGTCAATGGCGTTGTCCACGATTTCGTACACCAGATGGTGAAGCCCCTGTACCGAGGTTGTCCCGATGTACATGCCGGGCCGTTTGCGTACCGCCTCAAGCCCTTCCAGCACCTGTATCTGGGAAGCGTCATAGCTGCCTTGATTCTGCGTCAATGTGTTATTCCTCCATTTTTAGAGTGGCTTTCTGTTGATAAGCGTCGCAGAGCTTACCTGGGTAAGGTATACGGCATTGTCGCAGAGTACGACGGCCTTGGGGATATCGCCGCCCACCGTTATGATACCCGGATTACCCTGCGCGGCATTCAAAAACGCCCGCGAATCCTTTGAAACGCTTATATTGTCGATATCCAGCACGGCCAAAATATCGCTTTCCGGGACGATTACGTCCCCGCCGAGATGAAGATACATCGCGCAGCCGCCCCCTAAATTGTTACTACGTTTTCGGCCTCTATAGCCTCGTCGCAACAGGTGATGATGACCTGCCCCCCGCCCGCGCTGCCCAGAATATAGGCGCGCCGCGCGTTATCAAGCTCGCTCAGCACGTCGTCAAGCAGAAGCGGCGGCGGTTCTCCGAACGCCTTTGTAAAGATGTCCCGCTGGGCGAGTTTAAGCGCGAGCGACGCGGTGCGCGCCTGCCCCTGACTTGCGTATTCGCGCAGCGGCTTCCCGTTAAGGAAAAGCTCCAGTTCGTCCTTGTGCGAACCCACAAGGCATTGGCGGCTTGCAATCTCCGCGTTTACGCGCCTTTCCAGATGGGAAAGGGTTTCCCTTTCGTCAAGAGCGTGGCTTTTAAGATTCAGGGAAAGGGTTTCCCTGCCGCCCGAAACTGCCGCGTGATGCTCCCCCGCAAGCCGCGCCAAGGTGCTTGCGAGACCCGCGCGTTCACCGGAGATATACGCGCCAATCCGCGCGAGCTGCGCGTTAATCTCGGGCAGCATGTCCAGAAACGACGGCTTTTCCGCAACCGCCCCAAGCAGTTTTGCCTTGTCGCGCAAAAGCCGCTTATACCTTGAAAGCTGCGTCACGTAGCGCGGGGAAAGCTGGCCAAGGGTGATGTCCGTGAAACGGCGGCGTTCCGCCGGGCCGCCGCGCACAAGCGTTATATCCTCCGGCGAAAAAAGCACGCTTGGAAGTATTCCAAGAAGCTGCCGCGGCGAGGTTAAAACTTCGCTTTCCGCCTTTATAACGCGCCTTGTTCCCAAGGTTATCTCTATGTGTCGGCTTCGTCCGGACACTTCGGCCTGCGCCTCTACGCGCGATTCCTGCTGTCCGAAGCGTATAAGCTCGCTTTCCGGGGCTTTGCGGAACGACCGGGCGGTGGAAAGGTAACCAACCGCCTCTATAACCGTGGTCTTTCCGGCACCGTTCGACCCCTTTATAACGTTAACGCCGGGGACAAAGGCGAACTCCGCCCTGTCATAACAGCGGAACGAACGCAGGCTAAGCCTTGAAAGCGTCATTCAACGCTTAGACGCACGGGAAGGATAAGGAACAGATACTCGTCACCCTCGGCCGGAAGGAACAGAAACGGCGTAAGCGGGCCGTTGCATTCAATAAGAAGCTCTTCCTCCGGGCAGTGGCGCAGTGCGTCGAGGATATAGCGGTTATTGAAGCCTATCTCAAGCGTTCCGCCCGGCTCGACCGTAAGGCTGTCGGAAGCCTTTCCAAGTCCGGTGATACAGCTTAACCGAAGTGTTTCCCCTTCAAAGGCCATCCTTATCGGATTTTTAAGCTTGTCGTTTATAAGAAGGGACACGCGCTCTACGGACTGTATCATACCCTTTACGTCAATACGGCTTTTGAAGGAGTTATTCACGGGGATTGAGTTTTTATATTTCAAGAACTCCCCTTCAAGAAGCCGCGCGGTCACAGCCGTCTGTCCAAGCTCAAAGCATACATGTCTTGGCCCGACGCGGATTTGTACGTTATCTTCCTCGTCGGAGGAAAGAATTCGCTCTATCTCGTCAAGCGGCCCGGCGTGTACGACGAAACTGCCCGGGTCTCCGTTTTCAAGCGGCGCGCGCCCGATCGACATACGGTGGCCGTCAAGCGCAACAAGCGTTATTTTCTCTGTCTCTATATCAAAAAGCACCCCGGTATGTATTCCCCGGGTATCGTTTTGGCTTACCGCAAAGGAAGTAAGCCCGAGAAGTCGCTTTAAAACCGGCTGTGCAAGGGTAAGGCTTCTCGTCTCGTTTATATCGGGTATAACCGAGTACTTATCTGCGGGAAGGGACATGATGCTGAACTCGGAAAGGTCGCAGCGGATTACCGCCTGATACTGCGCGTCAACCTCTAAAACAACCTCGTCCCCGGACAGGCGGCGGACGATATCCGAAAGGATGCGCGCCTCTATCACACAGGAACCGCTTTCGCTTACGTTTGCGTCCATCGCGGTTTTAAGCGAAATATCCGTATCGCTTCCGGTAATTGTAAGAATGCCGTCCGCCGCCTCCAGCAGTATGCCCTTCATATACTCCTGCGCCGCGCGGGTGGAAACAACCCGGCTTGCCGAGGTAAGCGCCTCGTTCAGTATCTGCCTGTCGCATGTGAGTTTAATCATAGTATCCCTCTTTCGTCCTTCTGCGTAAATATG
>JAISVI010000158.1 GCA_031271665.1 Oscillospiraceae bacterium | reverse complement strand
TTTACGAAAGGCGCGCCGGACATACTTCTGAAGCGCTGTAACTTCCCGTCCGGCGGGTATGACGAGGCCGACCGGCAAAATCAGGAAATGGCGGCGCAGGCGCTTAGAGTGCTGGCTTTCGCCTATAAGGACGTAATAAGCGCCGATTTTTCCAAGCCCGAGGCGACAGAGTGCGGCCTTACCTTCCTTGGGCTTGCCGGGATGACAGACCCGGCGCGCCCGGAGGCGCTTGCCGCCGTGGCCGCCTGCCGCAAGGCGGGCATACTGCCCGTGATGATAACCGGGGATCACAAGGCGACCGCCGCCGCTATCGCGCGTCAGCTTGGCATTTTAGGCGCGGACAGCCGCGCCGTCGTCACCGGGACAGAACTTGAGCGCATGACGGACGCGCAGCTTGAATCGCGCGTGGAGAACATCGCGGTGTATGCCCGCGTATCGCCCGAGCATAAGCACCGCATCATTTCCGCGTGGAAGCGGCGCGGACGCGTCACCGCCATGACGGGCGACGGCGTGAACGACGCGCCCGCGCTGAAAATCGCGGATATAGGCGTGGGCATGGGGATTTCCGGCACCGACGTATCCCGCGCCGCATCGGACATGGTGCTTAACGACGACAATTTCTCCACGATAGTGCTTGCCGTGCGCGAAGGGCGGCGCATCTACGACAACATACACAAGACCGTTCGGTTTTTGCTTTCAAGCAACGCGGGCGAGGTGTTCAGCATCCTTACCGCGACGCTTTTGGGTTGGAAGCTGCTGCTGCCGATACACATCCTTTGGATTAACCTTGTCACGGACACTTTCCCCGCGCTTGGACTGGGCGCCGAGCGGGAAGAGCCGGACGTTATGAGCCGCCCTCCGCGAAACCCCAAGAAGCCGTTCTTCACGTTCCGGGAATGGACGCGCGTGCTTCTTACCGGGGCGACCGAGGCCGGACTGACGCTTGCGGCGTTTCTGCTTGGCGGCGGCATGGGCGACCCGGCGCGCGCCACGTCCATGGCCTTTATGACGCTTTCACTCTCCCAGCTTTTCGCCGCGATAGGATTCCAAAGCGAACGCCACTCGGTGTTCAACATACGCCTGCGCGAGCATAAGGCGCTTCTAACCGCGTTTTTAGGCTCGACGGCGCTTCAGCTTGTGGTGATACTGCTTCCGTCACTGCGCGAAATGTTCGCGCTTGGCGAGATTTCCCTTCTGGGTTGGGTGCAAATACTCGCGCTGTGCTTTATAATGCTGCTTTTTATAGAGGGACAGAAACTTTTGGCAAGGCGGTCGTCAAAGCGGGGCGCGCGTCGCGCCGACGCCGTCGCGCCCTACAAGGGGCTATAGGTACGCTGTAATAAGCGCACAAAGGGCGTCTCCCAAAATCGGGAAACGCCCTTTGCGTTTAGGCTGGTGTTGCCGTTTTCAGGTAACTCTCTGCCTAGTTCGAGCCACGCTTACAGCTTTCAACCATCTTTTTAACCATCAGACCGCCAATTTTGCCGGCCTGACTTTTGGTCATTTTACTCTTGCTGCCGCTTTTCAGATTCACGCCTACTTCGCTGGCGGCTTCTGTCTTGTAACGGCTTAGAGCGGCACTGGCTTTAGAAGCGGTTGACTTTGCCTTGGAAGCGGTTGACTTCGACTTCGACTTAGAGGCAGTTGAACTCTTGCGAGCCATCTTCGGTTCACCTCATAATTGCTGTCCCGCACCCGGAACAGCGTATTCGCTTTTCGCACCGATCTTTTCGGCGCAAGCATATTGTATGCGCTCATTCGGAGATTACACGCGTTAGATTTGTGCAGAACAAGATATATAAGGTATTGCTTGCCATTCATTTCACCAAGTGCTATAATTTATGGAGCATGCCGAAAACCCGTTTTTTCGTTCGACATGTCCATTCTTAGGAGGCGGCGTTATGAACGCGCAAACCCTTAAAAAACGGCTTGCCGCAGGCGGTGCGGACTCCCAGCTTGCGGCGCTTTACGGCGGAAAGACGGGTAAGGCCGTCGCGCGGTGCAAAGAGCTTATTAACCGCTTCGTTGACGCGTACGGCGACCGCGAAGAGCTTCACATCTTCTCCGCGCCGGGGCGCACGGAGATCGGGGGAAACCATACCGACCATAACGGGGGACTCGTGCTGGCGGCGGCGGTGAACCTTGACACGCTTGCCGTCGCGGCGCAGTCGCCGCTGCCGATTGTCCGCGTGCAAAGCGCGGGGCATCCGGAAAACCTTGTCATGCTTGGCGACCTTAACGCGCAGGAGCATGAAAGAAACTCGGCAAACGCGCTTGTGCGCGGGGTGTGCGCCTATTTTTCGCAATGCGACAAGCCGGTTGGCGGCTTCGACGCCGTGACCGCGTCGGATGTGCTGCTTGGGTCTGGGCTTTCGTCCTCGGCGGCGTTCTCGGTGCTTATCGGTGTGATTTTGGATAATCTTTACGGTTCGGGGCAGTGCGACCCAATCGAGCTTGCGATGGCCGGGAAGTTCGCGGAAAACCGCTATTTCGGAAAACCCTCGGGCATGATGGATCAGACTGTAAGCGCCCACGGCGGTCTTGTGCTCATAGACTTCGGCGCGCGGGGCGCGGCACCGGTTATAAGACGGCTTGATTGCGACTTGTCCGCGTTCAAGCACACGCTTTGCATTGCCGGCCCTATCGGAAGTCACGCGGATCTTATCGGAGAATACGCCGCCGTTACGCATGAAATGGAAATGGTTTCCGCGCATTTCGGGCGAAAGCGGCTTAGGGAGGTGGATGAAAAGGCATTTGAAAGCGCGCTTCCGGCGCTGTACGGTAAAGTGCCTGACCGGGCGATACTGCGCGCGATGCACTTCTTCGCGGAAAACAGCCGCGTACTTACCCAGACCGAGGCGCTTACAGCGGGCGATTTTCCCCGGTTTTTAAGCATGGTGCGGCGGTCGGGGCGCTCTTCTTTCATGTATCTGCAAAACGTGATCCACGGGCAGGAAGAGGGGCTTGCGCTTGCCCTTGCGCTGTCCGAGCGGCTTCTTGACGGTGACGGCGCCACGCGCGTCCACGGCGGGGGATTTGCCGGAACCATCCAGGCGTTTGTTCCCACAGAAAAGCTTGACGCTTACATAACCGGCATGGAACGGGTTCTCGGCACCGGCATATGCCAGCCGGTCAAGATACGACCCGTCGGGGCAACTATGATTATTTAAAAGAAGAAGGTTCGATGTACATGAGAAAATTTTTCCGGGAGTTTAAGGAATTTGCTCTTAGGGGCAACGTAATAAGCCTTGCCGTCGGTGTTATAATCGGCGCGGCGTTCCAAGGGGTCGTGACCTCGCTTACGACAAATATCATATCCCCGCTTATAGGACTGCTTATAGGTTATAACTTTGACACGCTTTCTGTCACGTTCTTCGGCGTCACGCTTATGTACGGCGCGTTTATAACAAGCGTCTTGAATTTCATCCTGATGGCCTTTGTCGTTTTTATTATGGTACGAATGATGAACAGACTTTTAAGCTTTGGAAAAAAGTCCGCACCCGCACCGGAACCCAGACTGTGTCCGTTTTGCAAAACAGCCGTCCATAATGAAGCCATACGCTGTCCGGCATGTACCTCCTGCCTGACGGACGGCGAAGATGGCGCAGAGAAAGAAGAGGTGACCTGAAGTTGAGATGCCCGTTCTGCGGATTCCTTGAAAGCAAGGTCGTTGACTCGCGTCCTACGGACGAGGGAAGCAGTATCCGCCGCCGCCGCGAGTGCCTTTCCGAAAGTTGTCAGAAGCGCTTTACAACCTACGAAAATGTAGAGTCCCAGCCGCTTTTTGTCATCAAGCGCAACGGCTCGGTTCAGGCGTTTGACCGCGGTAAGCTTATGCGCAGCATAGCGGCGGCGTGTGACAAACGCCATGTAAGCCTTGATCAAATAGAAGCCGCCGTTTCCGAAATCGAACAGCAGCTTCAGGGTACTATGGAGCGGCAGGTGCCAAGCGACAGGATCGGGGAAATGGTCATGGAACAGCTTCGCGAGCTTGACGAAGTCGCTTATGTGCGCTTTGCCTCGGTCTACCGCCAGTTCACGGACGTGGCCACCTTCCTTACCGAGGTAGAGCGTCTTATCCGCAACAGACCGTAGAGTTAACGTTGACAAGTCGTTGCAAATATATTATATTGGCATTATATCTGCAATGAAATGGGTGTTCTAGTATGGCAAAGACAATTCAAGTTCGCGTAGAAGATAATCTGAAGAATTCTGCGGATACGCTTTTTGCGTCGCTTGGACTAGACACATCCACGGCGATAAGAATGTTTTTAGTAGCGGCTATGGAGAGCGGAGGTATACCATTTGCGGTGACGCACCGGACTGACCGAAGTATCCCGATTCATGAAGCCATAGCATACCGTAAGTCGGGTGGGAAATTTATATCTTCCGCCGAGAGTCTGGAAGGTATTCGCGTGGCCATTGGTGACGGAGCGGCAACCAGTGACTAAGCGATACAGGGTGCTTATTTATCCGCAAGCACACCAAAGATTTGCTTTACATGCGGAATTCTTGTCGCGTGTAAGCAAGCCCGCTGCAGAGCGGCTTTATAAGATGTACGCAGAGGAAATTAATTTTCTTGCAGTTTCGCCGGAAAGCTGTCCGCTTTACATTTTGCCAAAGAAGACTGACGCGGCACGGCTGACGCATGAACATACAAAAGGCATAAAACCGGTATCCTCATGTAGGGGCGACCGTCCTCGGTCGCCCGTGCCTGGGGGACTTTCCGGGGTTACGGGCGGTCGGGGACGACCGCCCCTACATTTTGTCTGTGCAGCATGGACATTCATGCGTTTATCGTGCTCCTTCAACACCGTATGATGACCGCTCCGCGGGTGTCGGTGCGGTAGACGGCGGTGCCGCGCGAAAGCAGCCGTTCCAACACCTCCGGCGACGGGTGCCCGTAGCGGTTCTGCCCCACCGAAATCACCGCCGCCTTCGGTGAAACCGCATCCAGAAGTTTTTCAGAGGTCGAACCGGGTGAACCGTGGTGCCCCGCCATCATCACATCCACCGGCGGCAGATCCGCCCAGCGAACCAGCCAGCGTTCGGCGCCCGCGTCCAAGTCCCCGGTATTCAAGAAGGTGAATCCGTCCGCGCTCACCAGCGCGGTCAGGCAGAGCGCGTTGCTATCCCCGAACCAGCGGGACGGTATCAACGCGATGCTCGCGCTGCCCAGCGGCAGGGTCACGTCCTCCGTCACGGCGATAAGCCCCTCCGGCGCTCCCTCCGCGTCGGGACCCAACACATAGGATACGTCGGTCAGTTCCGTCAGCGCCGTGACGCCGTTGATGTGGTCGGCGTCGTAATGCGAGAGCAGCAGGTAATCCACGCGCCGCGTCCCCCGGCTTTGCAGGAAACGCGCCGCTGCCCGCCCCGCGTTCGCGCCGCCGCCGCAGTCCAATACCGCCGTCTGCCCGCCGGAGCGCACCACGACGCATTGCCCCTGCCCCACGTCCAGCGCGGCAATCTCCAGCGTATATCGTGTGCCGCTCCAAACGGTCAGAGACAGGCAGAGCGCGAGCGACGCCGCCGTCAGGGCGCAAGGGGCTTTCCACCTCCGCGTCAGCAGCATCACAACCAGCATTAGGTACGTATAGCACAGCCACGCGAGCATATATGGCTGCTCCGTATACAGCACGGCGTAGGGAATCTTACCCAGTATCCCCAACGCGCCCCGGAAAATGTCCAGAACAAAACCAGCGGCCGGAGCGAGAAACGGGAGCGCCAGGGACAGAGCGCCGCCGATGAAGATGATATTCACAAGCCACAGCAGCAGCAGATTCGCGAACGGCGACACAATCGACACGCCGCCAAACCAATACGCCGCGAACGGCGTGGAGAAGATCAGCGCGGCAAACGAAGAGGACAGGGACGCCGCAAGCAGG
>JAISVI010000124.1 GCA_031271665.1 Oscillospiraceae bacterium | reverse complement strand
ATCTGCTTCGAGCCGGTGTTCACCTGCGCGGTGGAACTGTGAATTTCTCCGAACATTTCATTAAGGTTATCCACCATCTGTCTTATGGCGTTTCCGAAGGTATCGCTGTCGCCAAGGGTGGCAACCTCAAGCGTAAGATCCTGCGCCGCCACTTGACCCACCGCCTCGCCGTAATGGACGAACTTGCGCATCATCGCCGTGAACGCCTTCATCGTCTGGCCTATTTCGTCCCTGCCCGCCGAAAGCCGGTCGCAGTTTGCCCACTCGTCGTCGCGGAAATGAAGGTTTCCCGTCTCGCCCGCCTGTTTTATGTAACCCATCATGTCTTTTAGGGGCTTTGCGATAATCCCGGACAGGTAAAACGCCATTATAAGCGAAACGGCAATACAAACAAGAAGCACGCCAAACTGGATTATTATTAGCACAGCCGTCAAAGAGCTGTCCGCGTCCTTCAGATCCGCGGCCGTTTTGTCAACGTCGGCCATAACTTTGTAAATAGCGTCCGTAACCTGAAGGGCGCTCTGCGCGATCTGCCTGTATTCGGACATCATCGTCCGGCTGTCGCCCGCGCGGAAGGCGGAAATCATTCTCTCCTTAATCGGCGTAAACTGCCCGTCATACACGTCCATCGCCTGTTTAAGATTTACGTTCTTCTCCATTTCCGGCATGGCCGCAAGCAAATCCCGGTACATCATCTCATACTCGTCCTCGCGGGCGCGAAGGGCGTCGATACAGGCGTTTACAACGTCGGGCTGATCCATGTCAATTATCATGCCCCTTAATTCTATGCGCTGCTCCACAAGGACGCTGTACATCCCCGAACCGTTGAACGTCCCCTTTACGCCCTTTGTGTAAAGAATGCCTTCGTTGCCGCTTAAAGTCAAAGTGCCAAAAGCGCCCACAACGCCCACGATAACCGCAAGCGCGATTACAATCAGGAAGCTTGCAATAAGCTTCGCTGACACCTTCAGGTTCTTCATTTGCCATACTCCCCCGCATATATCGGGTTTTGTGACCGCCCGCGCTTTTCTCCGGCTTCGGCGGACGCTACCCGTGTTTTTAATATTTCCCGAAATCCGCGCGCTCTGCCGGGACATAGGCGGTCTTGCCCGGCATTTGAAGGGTCTTGGGCGCGGGCAAAGCGCCGCGGCGCGTGCCGTCCTTAAGCTTGAACTGGGATATAAGCTCTTCAAGCATCGCGGACTGACCGCTCATTTCCTCGGCCGCCGCGGCGCTTTCCTCCGCCGTGGCGCTGTTCTGCTGGACAACCTGCGCCACCTGGTCGATGCCGCGGTTTATCTGCGCTATGCCAAGGCTTTGCTCTTCGGAAGACTTGGCGATTTCCGTCACTATCTGGCTTGATTCGTTTATGCCGGACACTATATCCGCAAGGCTTGCCGCCGTGTCGTTCGCTATGCGCGAGCCAAGCTCGGCCTTCGCCATGGAGTTGGCGATAAGCCCCTCGGTGTCCTTCGCCGCCTCGGCGCTTTTCGCCGCAAGGCCGCGAACCTCTTCCGCCACCACGGCGAACCCCTTGCCGTGCTGTCCGGCGCGGGCGGCCTCCACCGCCGCGTTAAGCGACAGTATATTCGTCTGGAAGGCGATGTCGTCTATGACTTTGATTACCTTGTTTATGCTTTGACTGGCTTGGTTTATCTCTTTGACTGCGGCCATCATCTCGTCCATCTGGCGGCTGCCCTTCTCGGCGTTCGTCTTAATCGTCCCGGCAAGGCTTGCCGCCTTGCTTGCCATATCGGCGTTGTCCTTCGTCTTCTGGGCGATTTCCGTGATAGAGGACGAAAGCTGCTCGACTGCCGCCGCCTGCTGCGTCGAACCCTGGGCAAGCGACTGCGAGCCGTCGGCGATTTGCTTGGAACCGGACGCGACCTGCGCGGTGGAGGAATGGATTTCCGTAAGCATACCGTTAAGATCGCCAACCACCCTGCCAAGGGCGTTGCCTATAACGTCCTTATCGGACAGTATGTTCGCCTTTACCGTCAAATCTTTCCCGGAAAGGATTTCAAGCGTATTGCTTGCGTCCGTGACATGCTTTACAAACGCGGCGCAGGCGCTTATGCACTGGCCTATTTCATCCCTTATCTTGGCGCAGGCCCCGATGGTTTCGATGTCCGACTGGCTAAGCGTAATGTCGCCCGTCTCGCCCGCCTTCTTCATGAACGAGGTAAGCAGTAAAAGCGGTCTGCTGATAAGTTTGGAAATATACAGCGCAAGAGTTATAGAAATTACCACGGCGACGAAGGCAATGGCAATCATAAGAATCACCGCGAGGCTTGATGCGCTGTTGGACGCCGCGATATACTCGTCGCTTGTGGTCACACTTGTCTGAAGCATCTGCCCGGCGTTGTCCCTTACGGACGCCGTCAGCGCGGACGCCGACGTCGCGACCGCAAGCGCCTGCGACTGGTCGTTTGTGCGCATCGCCGCCTGCATCGGGTCAAGCGCGGCGCTTCTGTACTGGTTTGCCAAGGCCCTTATGTCGCCCAATTTGGCGACGCGGGGGGCTTTCTCTTCCTGTGTCATTTTGGGGTTGGAAACGATGGCCTCCTCCGCGTCGTCAAGCGAAGCCAGCGCGCTTTCAAACGCGGCGACCCCGCTTATGTACTGCGCTTCGCACTCTTCCGGGTTTACGCCGGTATATGCCACCACTGTCCACATCGCGATGCGAAGGTCGCGGAAATTAACCTGAAACGCCCGTATAGACTCCCGGACAGTCAACGGGTTATCTATCGCGACGGTGAAGTTGTCCTTGATGGTGTACATTTGCGTAATGGCGAAAACAGCCATCGCAAGCATAAGGGCGACCACAATCAAAAAGCTTACGACCAGTTTCACGGATACTTTCAAGTTCTTCATTTCCCATATCTCTCCTCTTATAAATCACTGTGGTCATCGGTGGGCTGCGTGGGCTGCGCGGAGGTAATCTCATCGGCCGCGCGGCGGACCGCGTCTACGCGCTCGTTCACAATGGCCACGCCTTGCCTTATTTCGCTTACGGACTTGCGGATCGCCGCCGAGGACTCGAACAGCGCCATGGCATTGTCCGTCAGCTTCGAGGTTATGCTTTGCATCACGCTCTCCGCGGCGTACCACGCGATTACGCCCGCAAAGGCAAGGATAATTGCGGACGGAACAATGACGCCGGGCAGCAGGTTATAGCTTCCCACCACGAAGGCGAACGCGCCGACGGCGGCCATGCCAAGCATCATCGCCAGAAAAACCGTCAGTTTACACGAGAGTGAACGCTTCACTTTATCCCCCTCCCAATTTTCCGGAAACGGCGTTTTTTGCGCGCAAAAGAAAAATCCCCGCACCCTTATAACTGAAAAATTATTATAATAATCAGATATAAGAGGAAAAGCAATTTATTCCTTGTCGGCGTATCGCCATTGTAACATCGGCGTTATACGCTGTCAATACTATTTTTTCTCAAATGGGTTATCTTAATTACAATATCAATTTTCAGATTATGGCGTTTTCGCGCCATCTGTTGCATTTTTGTTCCCAATCGTCTATAATAGGCCGTGTAAGGGGTGGCAATGTTGCGGAAAAGGGTCAGGGCGGCCGGGGGGTTAAAGGCGGAAATACTTCGCGTGGCCGGGCGGCTGTTCCGGGAACACGGATATGACAAAACGACCTTCCGTATGATTGCGGACGAACTGGACATCGCCCCGTCGGCCATCGCCTATCATTTCAAGGCCAAATCATATATAGTGCGCGAGCTTTTCACGGTTTGCAGGAGTATCCTTCGCGAGTATGTCACGGAGAACCTTGCCGAGGGATTCAACTACTATCTGCTTAACGGGATTGTGGAGATTTCTTTTTTCAGAGAGGTTATGAAGAACGAGCGGATTTGGACGCTTTTTAACCGCAGGGACAACCTTGAGTTCCTTTCGGAAAGCTGGCTTGCCACCATCAAGGACGGGCTTTGGGAAGTGACGGACAATTTCCAAAAGGATTTTAACGAGAAGGAGATACACGCCGCAGCGGTTATGAGCGTGGGCGCGAGAATAAGCCTTTTTAAAGAGTTCACCCATAACAAGACCATGAGCATTGACGAGTACTGCTATTATTTTGTCTATCTGGCCGGCGTGCTTTCAAGACTTGACGAGGCGTCAATCCAGCGCAATATCCGGCGTGCGTTCGAGTTCGCGGACAGCCATCAATTCCCGAAAACCCCGCTTTTCGAGGATTTTTCGCCGTAGCGTCTGTTTACCGTCTGTTGTGCGGACAGTAAACAGGCTTTTAGAAAAAGGCGCGTGAATAAAGCACCGGCGGCGCTTTCGTGCGCCGCCGGTGCTTTATGTCTGACGGGTCTGGTTTGACTAGCCTTTAAGCTGATAGTGCGAGGTCATGGCGATAACCTCGGCGCGGGTGACAAGGCCGTTAAGCTGAAGGTTGCCGGAGGCGTCGCCGGTGATTACCCCGGCGTTTTTCGCGTTTTGTATCACGTCGGGAGAAAGCCATGACGGCGCGGTTTTGTCGGCCCTAAGCCCGCTTATATACCGCCCCATAAATTCCGCGAACTGTGCGTCTGTCATATCCTCGTTTTCCTCCTTTCCGGCCAGAAGCGCGGCCACGTCGGCGCGAAGGGTGTCCATGCTTTTGCCGTGTTTGGGCCACCAGTGCATAACGTCGGCGTGGTTCGAGGCTATGCCAAGGGTACATCCCTCGCTGTGGCATATAAGGTTCGGATACTCCGGCTTTATGTTAAAGGTCTTGCAAAGAAACGCGCAAAGCTGGGCCGTTTGGGTGTACACGGCGTCAAAATAGGGCTGCTGCGCCTCCGGGTCATATCCGACCATCGTCGCGCCGCCGCCGTATTTGAAACCGGGCGGCTCGCAAATCTCAAAGCCGATGTAAGAGTCGTTTGCCGTGCCGCCGGCGTGATACCCCCGGTAATTGAACGGCATACACTGGCGTATCTCCGTATTGTCAAGGAACGCGGCCACCGCCTTCTCAAACACCTTCCCGTCGGAACCGCTCGCGATGTCCCAACTGTCGCGGAAGGCCTTTGCCATGCGTCCGGGGGCGGCGGTGCTGTGAACCATTATGCCGGTGGGCCCGGCCTGGAATTTAGTATACCTGCTGTCAAGCTGTTCGGCGTTGCGCCGGACGCAGACGTTCTGCGTCCAAAAATCCTGTATCAAATTCATTTATCCGCAGTCCTCCTTCGGATTGATAGGCATGTTGAAAACTGCCCGCTCCGGCTTGCGATGCTCGATGGCGGCAGACGTCTGCCGCCAGGATGCCACAGTCGCCTGTTCGCAAGCGCTTCGCTCGTTCGCCCTGCGGGCGAACACGCAATTTTCAACACTTCGAGTATAGGAGAGTACCCGCTGACATAGTATGCGCCGCGCGGGCTTTTTGCGACAAACGCCGACGGATCGCCGCAAAAAGCGCCCCGCAGGGCTTTTGCCGCCTTGCGGGACTTTGCACAGACTAAATGTAGGGGCGGTCGTCCCCGACCGCCCGTAACCCCGGAAAATCCCGCAGGCACGGGCGACCGAGGACGGTCGCCCCTACATGAGGATATCAGTTTTTTATGCGTTTTGTATGTTCATGCGTCAGCCGTGCCTTGCGGGGCGCTTCGCGCCGAAAATCTATATATTGCGGCTTGTCCGGGAGTGGACAAAAACTGTCCTGGTATGATATAAGTAAGTCATGGAAAAGAAAGAAGTAAAGTGCCCAAAATGCGGCAGCGAAAAAGGGCAGCATAAAAAAGGATATA
>JAISVI010000123.1 GCA_031271665.1 Oscillospiraceae bacterium | reverse complement strand
TAACACAATGGCTCTTATAGAGTGCGATAAAGACGCCGCCAACACTCTTAAACAAAACCGCCCTTCGTGGAATGTCTGCCACGACGACATAGCAAACATTTCTCCGCTTGACCTGCTCACGCACTATGGCCTTGAAACCGGAGAACTGGACTTGCTTTCGGGCGGCGCGCCATGTCAGTCATTTTCTTACGCGGGCAAGCGCCTCGGTCTGGAGGACACGCGGGGAACGCTTTTTTATCATTACGCCTTATTTCTTCAAAAACTTCAACCAAAAGTGTTTCTGTTTGAGAATGTACGGGGATTGTTAACCCACGACGGCGGCAAGACCTATCAAACAATTCTGGAAATATTCGCGCAAGCCGGTTATACAATTCAAAAGAAAGTGTTGAATGCGTGGGATTACGGCGTTGCGCAGAAGAGAGAGCGTCTTATTACTATTGGCATACGTAACGACTTGACTGAAAAAATCGTAATAAAATTCCCTGCGCCGCATGAATACAAACCTGTATTGCGTGATGTATTACAGGACGTACCCGAAAGCGAAGGCGCGCAATACTCGGAAAGCAAACGGAAAATTTTTGAATTGGTTCCTCCGGGCGGCTATTGGCGTGACATTGACCAAGATGTGGCAAAAGAGTATATGAAAAGCTGTTGGGATATGGGCGGCGGGCGGACAGGCATATTGCGCCGTCTTTCCCTTGATGAACCCTCATTGGCGGTTTTAACTTCACCTTCACAGAAGCAAACAGACAGATGCCACCCGTTGGAATCGCGTCCGTTTAATATCCGTGAAAATGCCCGTGTGCAATGCTTCCCCGATGAATGGCAGTTTTGCGGCAGCGTAGGAAGCCAGTATAGGCAGGTTGGTAACGCCGTTCCTGTTAATCTTGCCTTTGAGATAGCAAAGGAAATACATAAAGGGTTGGAGGATACGGCTGACGCACGAACATATAAGATGCACAAAAACCGGCATCCTCATGTAGGGGCGACCGTCCTCGGTCGCCCGCGCCTGCGGGATTTTCCGGGGTCACGGGCGGTCGGGGACGACCGCCCCTACATTTAGGCTGTGCAAATTGGACATTCATGCGTCAACCGTGGACTGGAGGATACACTTGTGTCAAGATTAGATTTTATATCGGACGCGGATTTCCGAAAACACATTACCTTAACCATTCGCAAAATATGACTTTGGCAGTCAATATGGACGGTATAAATTTGGGTCGTACAATGGATTCGTTGGTTGATTGAAAGCACCTGCGGTACGGCGGCAATGACATTGGCGCGGCGCAGAACGCTTTTCCTGTTTGCGCGGCAGAAGAAAAAGCCCCGCCTCCGCCAGACGGCGGAAATGGGGCTTTTTTGCCGCTTAGACGGCGCCTTAACCGATAAGCAGCCTTTTGACCTTTTCAAGGCGCGCGGCGTCACCGGCGTTGAAGCGGGAGCGCACGAGAAGCCCCTCTAGCAGGATAATCATTTCTTCGTCCGCCATTTCGATATCCGCGCACTCGCAGTCGCAGACCGCGTCATCTGCGGGCGCAGCCGCGGGCATTTTGGGGGCAGTCTGCTCAAACGGACTGCGAATACCGCGCGACCTTAGGAAAGTGTCAACGCTTTTCGCGCTGAACTTCCCCTCTCTGTCGGAATCTCCGGTAAGATACATCGGCTGAATCCCGGCGACTTGTGCAAGCGCGATGGCCACTCCGGCGGAAATGTGGCCGTTCTTATACGTCTTGTGCAAGGTCGGCGGCGAGGCGTCCGCAATGGAAAGAACCTCGTTCTTCTGGACGTTTTTCATGCCTTTCCACGCGGCGAGACAGCGCGCTTTTGTTTTCTCGACGTCCACACTCATATTTTTGCGTTTCGGCAGATTGGGAAGCAGCGGGGCAATGTCCATAATATCTTACTCCTTTAATTAAATTTCACCGATGCGCCATATCGGTATATTTATCGTGGTCATTATATATCATAAAAAAGAAGAATGCAAGAAAAATTTTATTTTTCTTGCATTCTGCCAGTGATTTTAACACTTAATCCTTCGACAAAGTGTCAGATTCGTGCCGCATTCTGGCGACAAAATCGTCAAGAGCCATGTCCCCCAAGTCGCCTTTGGCGCGCGAACGCACCGCCACGCGGGCGCTTTCCTGCTCTTTGTCGCCCAAAATAAGCATATATGGTATTTTGCGTGTCTGCGCTTCGCGTATCTTAAAGCCAATCTTTTCGTTTCTGCCGTCAAGCTCTGCCCGGAACCCGGCGGCAAGCAGTGCCTTATACACTCCCTCCGCATAGTCGCCGTGCCTGTCGGTAAGCGGCAGGACAGCGGCCTGGACGGGCGCGAGCCAAAGGGGCAGCGCCCCGGCGTACTTCTCTATAAGCAGCGCAAGGGTGCGCTCGTAACACCCGATGGATGTGCGGTGAATGACATAGGGGTGTTTTTTTATTCCGTCCGCGTCAACATATTCCATGCCGAACCGCTCGGCAAGCTGGAAATCGACTTGGATTGTAATAAGCGTGTCCTCTTTGCCGTGGACATTCTTTATTTGAATGTCCAGTTTCGGCCCGTAGAATGCGGCTTCGCCCTCGGCCTCTTTATAGGCAAGGCCGATATTGTCAAGAATCTCTTTCAGTATCCCCTGCACCTTTTCCCATTCTTCGGGATTCCCGATATATTTTTCTCGGTTATTCGGATCCCACTTGGAAAAGGTATAGCTTACATCGTCTGACAGCCCGACAGCGTCCAGCATGAAATTCGCAAGCTCCAGACACCCTTTGAACTCTTCCTCTAACTGGTCGGGGCGGCAGGCGATGTGGCCCTCGGATATAGTGAACTGGCGCACACGTATAAGCCCGTGCATCTCGCCGGAATCCTCGTTACGGAACAGCGTCGCGGTTTCGTTATAGCGAAGCGGCAGGTCGCGGTACGAGCGCATACGGCTAAGGTAAGCCTGGAACTGGAACGGACATGTCATGGGACGCAGGGCGAATACCTCGGCCTTTTCGTTATCCGCGTCGCCCAGTACGAACATCCCGTCACGGTAGTGATCCCAATGCCCGGATATCTTATAAAGCTCCCGCTTGGCCATAAAGGGTGTTTTTGTCAGAAGATAGCCGCGCCTTTGCTCTTCGTCTTCGACAAAGCGCTGCATAATCTGTACTACACGCGCCCCGTTCGGCAAAAGGATGGGCAGTCCCTGTCCGATATAATCCACTGTCGTGAAATACTCAAGCTCGCGCCCCAAACGGTTGTGGTCGCGCTTCTTTGCTTCCTCAAGGCGCGTAAGGTGCGCCTCCAGCTCTTCCTTCGTTTCAAAGGCCGTGCCGTAGACGCGGCAAAGCATCTTGTTTTTTGAGTCGCCGCGCCAGTACGCGCCCGTCGCGGACAGAAGCTTAAACGCCTTTACCCGGCCCGTATGGTCAACATGCGGCCCGGCGCATAAATCGGTGAACCCGTCCTGCTTATAGAAGCTTATGGGCGCGTCCTGCGGCAAATCGCGGATAAGCTCTTGCTTATAGGGTTGGGCAGCCATAAGCTCAAGCGCCTGTTCACGCGGCAGTTCAAAGCGCTCGATGCGATAGCGCTCTTTGACGATTTTCTTCATTTCCTTCTCGATATCCTCAAGCTGCTCGGCCGTGAAGGGCTTTTCCACGTCAAAATCATAGTAAAACCCGTTTTCAATGGCCGGCCCGATGGCAAGAAGCGCGTTCGGACAAAGGCGCGTCACCGCCTGGGCCAAAATATGCGACGCGCTGTGCCGAAGCGTTTGCAGCGCGGATTGCTCGGACATGGGGATTCCCTCTTTCGCCTTAGTTTTATGTGATTATCGAAGTGTTGAAAACTGCATGTCCCCATGCAAGGCGAACGGGCAATTTCCAACATGCCCATTATAGCATGTGCGCCGGGAAAAAGCAAATACCCGCGGGGCAATCACGCCCTGCGGGTATCGGGTACGCAGCAGGGGCGGTCATCTTGGCCGCCCCTGCGCTTACTTACTAAATCCTGTCGGGGGGTGCGGTCGGACTTCCGTATCCGTAATCGCCAAAATCGTAGTAGTCATTGAAGTCATAGCCGCCGTAACCGCCATAGCCACCGAGCAAATCGTCAAAAACGGATTCGTAGTCAAGCCCGGTCAAGTTCATGAATTCTTCAAGCGTAATGATATTACCCGTCGGCGCAGCAATCGGGGCAGTCTGGATTTTTACATCGGACACAACCTCAATGCCAACCATCTCCGGTAAAACGTCAAGCCCCGAGGAGAATCCAAGAAGACCCTTAATCGTATTCATGCCCTTCTCGGTAAGCGCAAGCTCTGTGCGGGAATACTGGCGCTTCGCGTCGCCTTGGCCGGATGCCTTTACCTCGTAATCAAACGTAATTTCGGGAAGCTGCTCGACTTTGATCATACTCAACGCGCCAATCGCCTCTTGCGCCCCTTCCCTGACTTCCTGGGCGGTAACGCTGTCATACAGGTTCTCGCTTAGTCCAATGTCTTCGACAATGCCGTTAACAAAATCCGCGACATCCGCGCTGTTGGCGGAAACAAGCTCCATCGTCGTCATAAGGATTTCCATAAATGACTGCGTATTCAGGGAAAGGCTGTACTCGCCGCCGGACCCCTTCAGAACGCTTTCAAGGTCGTCGGTAAGTACGCTCGCGGCGTTCTCTTTGAGTACCGCGCTCATTCTTCCCGATATCTCCGAAATAATGGCGGAGTAATCCGTAATGGCATCCTGCGGCATCTCGCCGTAGATATCCACCGAGCCAAGGATATCAGATATGTCTATGCTGACATAATCATACTGATAAAACGGCTCGATCTCTTGGCTTGCGCCGGGCAGTATGGCATCGGCCGTTGATCCCAAAACACTGAAAAGCGAGCCAAGCCCGATATAAATAGTTTCCCCGACAAGCGTAACCGAGTATAATTCCTGAACGCCACCGCCGCTTCCGACCCAGCCAATGCTGACCTCGGCGCTGTTGCCAAGAACCCTTAGCTTGATGTCGGTGCCTATGTTAATATCCTTCAGCATCTCGGTGTAATCGGGGTACAGCGATTCAGACATCCCCACAATGTCAAGAACAAAATCTTCCAGATCCTGCGTCTTCGCGTCCTTCGCCGTCTTCAAGAACATCTGCACATGGGTATCCAGATCTGTCTTGCCGTCCATGTATGTAGCCGCGGCGACAAACCCCTGAAGCCGATCCTCGAACCCGCACGATGCCAGCGAGACAAGCATTGCGATACAGAGAAACAGCGCGGAAACTTTTTTTACCATCTTATATATGCCTCCCTATATTCCTGTAAAAGGATTTACTGTCTGCATTATACGCTCGCGAGAAGAGAAAAGCAATCCCTTTTTGCAGAAATTTTACATTAAAGACGCTCTAAAAACCCGTGTTTTTGTTCGGAGCAGCCGAACAAAAACACGCGCAGCGCTTGCGAACAGGCGGCTGTGCCGCAGCATCGCAAGCCGGAACGGGGGTTTTTAGAGGCGACTATTAGCTTAGTGTTGAAAAACCTATGAAAAAATAGTATAATGCCCTTGCGCGCACACTATGTAGGGACCGCCGCCATCGGCGGTCCGCCGCGCGCGGCCTAGCTGATGGAGTCGCTTATGCCCTCGACAACGCGCCCGATGGCCTTTATCGCCTTCGCGGGCTTCGAGTGCCTTATTTTGCGCATATCCACCGGCACTACTGCCGCAGTGATTACAGCGCCGGCGATAACGCCGATGCCAAGGCCCTTAAAAAGTGCGCCTGTACTCATAACGGTTTCCCTCCTGTACTTTGGATACAGGGATAGTATCTGCAAAAAATCAGTTTTTCAAGGAGGAAGTTTATGGCTAGCGTTAATCCCTTCCGCGCGCTGATGTTTGATTTCGCAAAGGCAGGCCGCCCCGAGGACATATGCTGTCCGCCCTATGACATTATCCCGGACGCGGGCGTATGGCGTGAAAAAAGCCCCTTCAACGTGATACGTCTTGAAAAGCCCGAGGGTGACGACCCCTACGGGGACGCGGCCGGGCTGCTTAAAGACTGGAAAGAGCGCGGCATACTGCGTACTTTCCCCAACCCGGCGTATTATCTGTACGAAATCGGCTTTACCGACGCCGGGACGCGGAAAACGGTGTCCGGCATTTTCGCGCATGTACAGCTTAACGGCTATGGCATGGGCGAGGTGCTGCCGCACGAGAACACGCTTGCCAAGGCCAAGGCCGACCGCTATGCGCTTATGATGGCGACAAAATGCCATTTTTCACCGATTTACTGTATGTACCGTGACGACAGGCACACCGTCCTGACCGTTACCGGGCGTTATAAGGCCGAGAATCCGGCCATTGAGTTCACCGACGCGGACGGCATGACCCAGCGCCTTTGGATTGTGGACGACCCGGAGGACTGCGAAGTTATCTCGAAAAGTTTTGCCGGGCGCAGTCTTTATATCGCGGACGGACACCACCGCTTTGAAACCTCGCTGAAGGTGCGCCGCGAGCTTGGCGAAGGCGCTTCTCCCAACGGTTTTATGCTTCTTGTTGACATGGATCACCCCGGGCTTGTCGTCCATCCCACGCACCGTATCGTCACGGGGATCAAGGGGTACAGCGAGGAAGAGACGCTGACCCGGCTTGCCGGGGAGTTTGAAATCGCGAAGGGCGACGCGCCCGCGCCGTATTCGGTTGTTTATATAACCCCGAAAGAAACCTATTTGCTTAAATACAAAGACAAAAGCTTTGACGGGCTTGACGTGTCGCTTCTGCACGACCATATACTCCAGCCGCTTTTCGGCATAGACGCGGCGAATATGGCCGAGGGGAAGAACCTTCTGTACACCCGCGACGCCAACGAGGCCTTCTCCGCCGTGCGCGGCGGCGGGGCGCAGTGCGCGTTCCTTATAAGCCCCACCCGCGTCGGTCAGATACGCGAGGCCGCCGACTCCGGCGAGAAAATGCCGCAGAAATCCACGTATTTTTATCCCAAGCTTATAACCGGGCTTGTGATGAACGAGTTTGGGGCGTAGCTTAAATGGCTTTAGTCCGTATACGCCCGCTTGTGGACATGCACGTCCATCTGCGCGAGCCGGGCGGCGAGCATAAGGAAACCATAGCGTCGGGTACGGCGGCCGCCAAGGCGGGGGGGTTCGGCGCGGTCGCGTGTATGCCGAACACCACCCCGCCGCTTGACACGTCCGAGCGCGTGCGTTTTGTTATCGGGCGCGCGCGGGAAACCGCCTTAGTGTCGGTATATCCAATCGCCTGTATAACCGTGGGGCAGAGGGGCGAAGCGCTTACGGATTTCGCGGCGCTGAAGGCCGCCGGGGCTGTCGCGCTGTCGGACGACGGATACCCGGTGGCGGACGAAGGCGTTATGCGCGCGGCGCTTATTAAAGCCGCCGAGGCCGGGCTTCCGATAATAAGCCACTGCGAACCGGAAACCCAGATTGCCGAACGCGACATGCGTCTGGCCGGGGAGACGGGTACGTCGGTTCATATCGCGCATGTCAGCCTGCGCTCTACCGTGGAGGCTATCGCCCGGGCAAAGCTGCGCGGCGTGTCCGTAACCGCCGAAACTTGCCCGCATTACTTTACCGAGGGCGCTTCCGGGAAGATGAACCCGCCGCTTGCGGGTTCGGAGGACATTTGGGCCGTGCGCCGGGCTTTGTCCGACGGCACAATAGACGCCATAGCGACGGATCACGCGCCGCACACAAGGGCGGAAAAGGCCGCCTTGCCCGCCCCGAACGGCGTAATCGGCCTTGAAACCGCCGTTGCCGCCGCGCTTACCGCGCTGTACCACACGGGGACGCTTGGCCTTGACCGCCTGTTTGCGCTTATGCGCGAAAACCCCGCCAAAATCCTGCGAATCCCACTCCCGGAGGGTGAGATAGAAATCGACACGGACAAAATTTGGACGCTTGACGAGGAAAAACTGCTTTCAAAATCCCGCAACACCCCATTCCCCGGAATGACGTTCAAAGGAAGGGTGTTCCCTCTCCTGCAGGAAAACGCGGCTATTGCAACGTTGTAGGGCGCGACGCCCTCGGCGCGCCATAACCCCGGAAAATCCCGCAGGCACGGGACGTCGAGGACGCCGTCCCCTACACGAAAACGCCGCCACTGCAATGTTTGTAGGGCGCGTCGTACCCGCCGGTGCTTTGACAGTTTGGAGGAATAACCGATGTCGTTTGACAGACTTATAGAAAAGATTGCCGAGAAGAGGAATCCGACGGTCGCGGGGCTTGACCCAAGGATAGAGTACCTGCCCGAGGGTATGCTCGCGCGTCATACCGCCCAAAAGGGCGAGACGTTAGAGGCGGCGGCGGGCGCGTTTCTGGAGTTTAACCGGGGGCTTATGGACGCGCTTGCGGACATCGTCCCGGCGGTGAAGCTTCAAAGCGCCTGTTACGAGGCGCTTGGCCCGGCGGGGCTTCAAACGCTTAAAGAAAGCGCCGAGTACGCAAGCGGCCTTGGCCTTTACGTTATAATCGACGCCAAGCGCGGCGACATCGGCTCGACCGCCGAAAGCTACAGCGCGGCGTATCTTGGCCGCGTGAAGGTCGGAAACACCGAGCATATGGCCTTCCCCTGCGACGCGCTTACGGTGAACCCGTACCTTGGGTCGGACAACCTTAACGAGTTTTTGAAAGACTGCGACAAATATGGCAAGGCGGTCTTCGTGCTTTGCAAAACCTCTAACAAATCCTCAAGCGAGGTGCAGGAGCTTATGGCGGGCGACCGCCCGCTTTACCGCGTTATAGCCGATCAAATCGACCGCGCGGGCGCGAAGCGGACAGGAGAGTACGGCTATTCCTCCGCGGGCGTTGTGGTTGGCGCGACCCAGCCCGCGCATCTGCGCGAACTGCGCGAACGCTATCCGGCGCTGTTTTTCCTTGTCCCCGGCTACGGCGCTCAGGGCGGCGCGGCGGCGGACATCGCCGGGGCGTTCGACAAAAGGGGGCGCGGCGCCGTGGTCAACAACTCGCGGGGGCTTATGTGCGCGTGGCAGAAGGCGAACACGGCGGATTACACGGCCGCCGCGCGCGAGGCCGCGCTTTTCATGCGCGACGCGATAAGGGTATACGTTACGATACAGTAAGGGGTGTCACAGATGAGGGCGGTAGTTATGTCCAACAAGCGCCTTGCAAAGGATGTTTTCGATTTGCGCGTGGCCTTAGGGTCGGAGACGCGGCCGGGCGCGCCCGGCTCTTTTTATCATATCGCCTGCGGGGGCGAGCGGCTTCTCAGAAGGCCGATAAGCGTTTGCGGCGCGTGGGACGACGTTGTGCGCTTTGTTTACGCCGTCCGTGGCGAGGGGACAAAGTGGTTAAGCGGCGTCTGCTCCGGCGCGCGGCTTGACATGCTTGGGCCGCTTGGGCGCGGCTTTGACCTTGCGGACGAGCCGACGCTTCTTGTGGGCGGCGGAATCGGCGTACCGCCAATGGTCTTCTGCGCCGAGCGCATAGACGCGCCCGTCCACGCCATTCTGGGCTTCCGCGACGCGGACGCGGTGATATTAACCGGGGCGTTCGCGTCCTTTGACCTTCTTACCGACGACGGTTCGGCGGGCGATAAGGGTTATCCCCACGAAAAACTGCGCGAAAGACTTGCAGGGGGCGAATGGAAGAACGTCCTTGCCTGCGGGCCGCGCCCGATGCTTAAAGCCGTGGCGAAAGTCTGCGCCGAGTTTGGGGTAAGGTGTCAGGTGTCTATGGAAGAGCGCATGGCCTGCGGTGTCGGGGCTTGCCTTGTGTGCGCGTGCGCCGTGGGCGGCACGTATAAACGCGTTTGCGCGGACGGCCCGGTTTTTAACGCGGAGGAGGTTGACTGGGATGTCTGAAAACGTACATGCGCCTGACTTATCGGTAAACCTTGCCGGGGTAACGCTTAAAAACCCTGTGGTGGCGGTGTCCGGGACGTTCGGCTTCGGGCGCGAATACGGCGAATACTATGATATAGGCCGCCTTGGCGCGGTTTGCGTAAAGGGTATCACCCTTCTTCCGCGCGGGGGCAATCCCCCGCCGCGCGTGGCGGAAACCCCGATGGGAATGCTTAACAGCGTCGGGCTTCAAAATCCGGGAATTGACGCGTTTCTGTCGGACGAGCTTCCGTTCCTGCGCCGATTTGACACCGCCGTTATCGCCAATATTTCCGGCAATACCCCCGAGGAGTACGCGCGCATGGCGGAAAAGCTTGGCGATATGGTTGACTTAATCGAGGTGAACATCTCCTGCCCGAACGTAAAGGCCGGTGGGATGCTTTTCGGCACCGACCCCGCGCTTGCCGCCGAGGTGACGCGCGCGGCAAAGCGCGCGGCGGGTCGCCCCGTGCTTGTAAAGCTTACGCCGAACGTGACGGATATCGCGCATATAGCCCTTGCGGTCAAGGACGCGGGCGCGGACGGCATAAGCCTTATAAACACCCTTGGCGGAATGCGCATCGACACGGAAACACGCCGCCCAATACTGCGCATGAACACGGGCGGGCTGTCCGGCCCGGCTGTGCTTCCTGTCGCGATTAGATGTGTGTATCAGGTGCGCGGCCTTGGGCTTCCCGTTCTGGGAATGGGTGGGGTAAGCACCGCGTCTGACGCCGTGGAAATGATGCTTGCCGGCGCACATGCCGTGGGTATCGGCTCGGCCATGTTCGCTGATCCCTACGCGCCGATGAAGGTCTTGCAGGGACTTGGCGAGTTCATGGCTTCGCATCACCTCACGCGGATAAGCGAGTTGACCGGAGGGGTACTGCCTTGGGAGGCGTAACGCGGCTTTACATCGTCCGCCACGCCGAGGCCGAGGGCAACATCTTCCGAAGGGCGCACGGACAGTATAACGGTCTTCTTACGGAAAACGGCCTGCGCCAGCTTGGGCGTCTTGAGGAATACTTCCGGGACTCTCCGCCGGACGCGGTGTATTCCTCGGATTTATACCGCGCGCACCGCACGGCGCTTGCCGTCGCGGCGTCCGCCGGGCTTGCGGTGCAAACCGACCCCCGTCTGCGCGAAATAGCGCTTGGGGCGTGGGAGGAGATGCCCTGGGGCGAGATAAGGCGGCGCTTTGCGAAGGAATACGGGGATTTTTCTGACCGGCTTGCGGATTTTTCGCTTGACGGGGCGGAAACCGCCGAACAGGTTGGCGACAGAACCGAAGCCGCCGCGCGGGAGATTATCGCGCGTCACTCCGGCGGGTCTGCCGCCATTGTTTCCCACGGCATGGCGATACGAATCCTTACCGCCCGCCTTTTGGGCATCGGTACGCGGGAAATAGAAACGCTTTCCCTTGCCCATATGGACAACGCCTCTGTCACCGTTTTACGCGCGGAGGACGGTGTCGTCAAATGCGAAAAATACGGCGGCGCGGAGCATTTGGGGAAGCTTTCAACCTTCGCCAAGCAAAGTTGGTGGCGAACCGGAGAGCTTAACAGGGACACCGAAATATGGTTCAGACCCGCCGACCTTTCCCGTGACGTGGACGAAGTTGTCCGCCGCCACAGGGACATATGGCAAACGATTTACGCAACCGCTCGGGGCTTCGAGCCGGACAAATGCGAGGAGATAGTACGGGAAATGGCGCGCTCGCACCCGCGCGGCGTTCAGTTTGCGATGTGCGGCGGGAAAAGCGTCGGGCTTTTGCTTCTGTCGCTTCCGAAAAGTACGCCAGACGCGGGGCATATCGCGCTTTTCTCGCTTGATAAAGACTATCGCGGCAAGGGGCTTGGCATACAGCTTCTCGGCGAGGCCATAAGCTTCTTCCGGCAATGCGGGCGCAGCGCCCTTAAACTTAACGTATGGCATAAAAACGAGCGCGCCCTGCGCTTTTATCACGCCAACGGCTTTGTCAAAACCGGCGAGAGCGACGGGCTTTTCGGTACGGCATATATTATGCGCCGCCCAATCACGCCGGACATGGCGCTTGAATCATGATTACGCTTGACAGAAGCGCCCCGTGCGACGTGCTGCTTGTGACGGGCGACGCCTGGGTTGACCACCCAAGTTTCGGCGGGGCGGTTATCGCGCATGTGCTTAACGCCTTGGGGCTTAACGTAGGCGTACTTGCCCAGCCGCGCTGGGACAGCGAACGTGACTTTCTCGCCTTCCCGAAACCACGGCTTGCCGTTATGGTGACGGGCGGCAACCTTGACTCGATGGTGGCGCACTATACCGCCGCGAAGAAAAAGCGAAACCGCGACTTCTACACCCCCGGCGGCGAAACGGGACGCCGCCCCGACCGCGCGGTCACGGTATACTCGCGCCTTGCCCGCGCGGCGTTCCCGGATACGCCGCTTATATTGGGGGGGTTGGAGGCCTCGCTTCGCAGGTTCGCGCACTATGACTACTGGGCGGACGAAGTGTATCCGCCGATTCTTGCGGATACGGGGGCGGACGCGCTTGTCTACGGCATGGGCGAACGCGCCGTGCGCGAGATTATAGGGCGGCTTGAAAAGGGCGCGGAGCTTGACGGTATACGCGGCATCTGCGTCGTAAGACCGCTTGCGGCGCTTACCCAGCGCGAGAAAAGCGGCGCGGGGGCGCTCTGCCCGTCCTTCGAGGAATGCCGCAAAAGCAAGAAAAAGTACATGGAGGCCACGCTTTTACAGTACGCCGAGCATGACGCCGTACGCGGAAAGACGATTATCCAGCCTTTCGGGGATTCGGCGCTTGTCTGTTACCCACCCGCCCCGCCGCTTACTACCGCCGAACTTGACGAGGTGGCGGCCTTCCCCTTCACGCGCCGCGCGGACGCGTCGTATACCCAAGACGTCCCCGCCGTGGAAGAGGTGCGCTTCTCCATTATCCACAACCGGGGGTGCTTCGGCTCGTGCAGGTTTTGTTCGCTCGCCTTCCATCAGGGGCGCATGATCTCGGCGCGAAGCCACGACTCAGTGCTTAAAGAGGCCGGGGTTATCACAAAAATGCCGGACTTTAAGGGATACATCCACGACGTCGGCGGCCCGACGGCCAACTTCCGGCACAATGCCTGCAAAGAGCAGGAAAAGCGCGGCGCTTGCCGCAACAGAAGCTGTCTTACCCCTAAACCCTGCGAGCGGCTTGACGCGTCGCACGGGGACTATCTGACGCTTTTAAGGAAACTGCGCGCCGTTCCGGGCGTGAAGAAGGCGTTTATACGTTCGGGGATACGCTTTGACTATCTGCTGCTTGACAAAAAGCCGGACTGTTTCCGCGAAATCGTAAGTCACCATATCTCCGGACAGCTTAAAGTCGCGCCCGAACACTGCTCAAACGCGGTGCTGCGCCGTATGAACAAACCCGACTGGGAAGTGTTCGAGCGTTTCAGCAGGCTCTATGACGACCTTAACAAAAAGGCGGGCAAGAAGCAGTTTCTTGTTCCGTACCTTATCTCCTCGCACCCCGGCGCGACGCTTGACGACGCGATAGACATGGCGCTTACGCTTCTGCGGACGCGCCGCCAGCCCGAGCAGGTGCAGGATTTTTACCCCACCCCCGGGACGCTTTCGACCTGTATGTACTATACAGGGCTTGACCCGGACACGCAAAAGCCGCTTTTCGTCGCGAAAACGCCGGGCGACAAGGCCATGCAGCGCGCCCTTTTGCAGTGGCGCAACCCCAAGAACAAGCCCCTTGTGCTTGCCGCCCTTCGCAAGGCGGGGCGGGGCGAGCTTATAAACGCGTTCTACCCGCCGCCGCGAACTTCCAAGCGTGACGCCCGCGAAACGCCAAAACACAGTAAAGGAAGGAAGCGCCGCCATGACTAACTATTCACATCTCAACGAACTGTTACAGGGGTTTACTAAGGGCATCGGGCCGGCGGGGTGCGCCTGCGCGTTCGCGAAGGACGGGAACACGCTTTACGAGGGGTACTTTGGCAAGGCGGATTTGGCGTTGGGCAGACCGATTGACGGTCGCTCGGTGTACCGTATATTTTCCATGACCAAGATTATTGTCTGCGCGGCGGCGATGATGCTTTTCGAGCGCGGCAAGTTCCTTCTAAGCGATCCGATTTATGAATACTTCCCCGAATACAAACACCACGGCTCTATGCTTGTTAAGCACGCTTTCACAATGGCCGTCGGGCTTTCAAACCCCAATGAGGACTCTCCGACGGGAAGGGCCATGCGGCAGGTCTATGACCGGATAGAGAAGGACGGCAAGCCCGAGCTGAGAACCTATATAAAGGCGATGGCGGATGTGCCGCTTGGCTACGAGCCGGGCGCGCGCTTTACCTACGGCTTCGGCCACGAGATGGTCGCGGGGCTTATCGAGGTCGTTTCCGGCAAGAGTGTCGGGCAGTTCCTGCGCGAGGAAATCTTCGCCCCGCTTGGCATGGAAGACACGGGCTATCGCTTCTTTGGCGACATTAAACAGCGCATGGTTACGCCGTACAGACGCGCCGGGGACGGTACGCTTACCGAAATCCCCGGCGACGCGGACGATTTGCATAAGCCGGACGCGCGGTTGGAACGCGGCGGTTCCGGACTTTTCTCGACGGTGCGGGACTATCTGGCCTTTACCCAGATGCTCGCCGGCGGCGGGATTTACGGGCGCGAACGGATTATGGGGCGCAAAACCATTGACCTTATGCGCAGGAATCAGCTTTCCGCCGCGCAGATGCGCGACTTTGAAACCCCGTACAACCGCGGCTATGGCTATGGCCTTGGCGTACGCACGATGCTTGACCCGGCGGCGGCGCTGTCGCCGTCCGCGCTTGGCGAGTTCGGTTGGTCGGGCATGTACGGCACATGGACGGCGATAGACCCCGGCGAGGGCTTCTCCGCAGTCTATATGCACCAGTTAGTGCCGCCCATGCAGGAATACTGCCACCACCGCGTCAGGGCGGCGGTGTTCGGGTGCTTATAGGGGGGCTTCGCCTTTTTCCGCCACTCCACCGCCTTGCCCACGGCTGACGCATGAATGTCCAATTTGCACGGACGAAATGTAGGGGCGGTCGTCCCCGACCGCCCGTAACCCCGGAAAATCCCGCAGGCACGGGCGACCGAGGACGGTCGCCCCCGACATGAGGATGCCGAGCTGCGCTTCTTAATATGTGCGTTTTGTGGAAAATCAACCCTTGCCGCGGCAGGGATTTTACGGTACAGGCAGATTAAATCCGCGCGGCAGCAGTTCTTTAATCGGAAAGGCTTCGTATTCACCGCTGTTATCGCCGCATATGACAAGGCATTCGGGCGCAAGTTCGCTTATCACCTGTCTGCAAATGCCGCAGGGCGTACAAATCCCCTCCCCAGAGCCAATAACTGCTATTTTTACGATATTGCGGTTTCCGTCGCAGACCGCCGCGGCAAGCGCCGCGCGCTCGGCGCACAGGCACGCGCCGTACGACGCGTTTTCGATATTGCACCCAAGATATGTGCGTCCGTCCGCGCAGAGTACAGACGCGCCGACGAAATACCCGGAGTACGGCGCATATGCGCGTCCGCGCGCATCAATTGCAAGCGCCAAAAGCTCTTTGTCTGTCATTTTTTCAACCCTTTCGTGTGTTGTTTTAGTGAATATTTTCACAAGACTATTGTAAATCATGCTTCTTTAGTTTACAATAGCTTGGAAACTTGCATTGGAGAGTGTATAGAATGAGCGCATCACGCGAAAAGCAAAAAAGAACGGAAATGCGGCAGGGCGGCGTCGAGCCGATTAAAAGAATGAAGCCGCCGGTTTCCAACACACGGCGCAAAGTTATTATCGGCGTCATTATGTGCCTTGTTGGGATTTTTATCGCGGGCGTATTTGTCTACGGCTCGGGTGTGCTGCACAGCACGCTGTCCGTTGTCAATGTGGACGGCACGCGCGTAACCCCCATAGAGTACGGCATCTATCTTACAAACGCGAAATGGTCAATGTTTAATCAGTATTACAGTCAAATAGGAATGGCCGTTTTTGACCCGAACGCCCCGTTGAGGGATCAGTCTTATGACGAGGCGTCCGGCACCACATGGCTTGACTTTTTCAACGACCAGACGGTGGGAATGGTTAAAACGATGCTTGTTCAGTACAACCAAGCCATGAAGGACGGCACCCAGCTTACGCAAGAGGACACAGAAAGCATCGATACCGCGTTCGGCGATTTTGTTGACGCCGCCTCGGAGGCGAACGTTGGGGTCGGTGAGTATCTGCGCGCCTATTACGGCCCCGGCGTTACGGAAGACCTTTTACGCAAAAGTCTGGAGCGTCAAGTTCTTGCAAGCCGCTGGGCGAAAGATACGGCGGGCGCGTTGTCAAATGACCAGCTTGAGACGTATTACGGCGAACACCGCAATGATTACGACATCGTCGGCTATGAGTCGTATACCCTTGACGGCGTCCTTACCCAAGGTACTGACGAGCAGAAAGCGGAATTCTATAACAAAGTTGCGGAAATGGCCGATGAGATGCTTTCAAAGGTCACAACCGCCGAAGCGTTCAACGCCCTTGCCGCCGAGTACTCCGCGAAGCGTGCGGCGCTTGCCGCCGAGTACGCGCCCGAACCGTCGGAATCCCCCGCGTCCTCCGAGCCGCCCGCGTCCACTCCACCGCCCTCTGCCTCCCCCGCTCCCGACGGCGCGGACGGGGACGACGCGGAAGATACGCCTGCGGCCGCTCCTTCGGTCACGACGCTTCACGAGTATGTGGGATACAGCGGCATATCCGACGAAAATGTAAAAAGCTGGCTGTTTGACGACGCGCGCGTCCTGAACGATAAGACAAGCTTTGAGGTAAGCCAGAAAATTACCGTGTACAGCTTTATAAGCAAGGGGCGCGACGAGCGCAACTATTTGGTTGACGTGCGCCACATTTTGGGCAAATTCAACCTTGACGACAGCGACCCCACGCCCGAGCAGAAAGAATCGGCGCGTATCGCCGCCGAGGAGACGCTTGCCCAGTGGAAGGCGGGCGAGGCCACCGAAGACAGCTTTGCCGCGCTTGCCAACGAAATTTCCGACGACAATAACGGCGAGGTCACTAACGGCGGTCTTTACGCCGACCTTACCGCGTCAAGCGGTATGGTAGAGCCGTTTGCGGACTGGTATCTTGACCCGGCAAGATATCCCGGAGAGACGGGTATCGTCGAGACCGAGTTCGGCTATCATATCATGTACTTCGTTGCGAACAAGGAAGGCGCGGCATGGTCAATGGGCGTTAAAAACGCCATGCTCACCGACGAGACAAACGCGCTTACCGAGGCCGCAAAGATACGCGAAAGCGGCTTTGCCCGGTTCATCGCCGGCATCGGTAAATAGACCCGGCCGCAGGCGGACGGGTGTTTTGACCGCAGGGGACGATGTCAATTGACAATGAACAATTGACAATGAACAATTGACAATTGACAATTTGGGTGACGATTTGCAAGAGCGGCGTTCTGCCGCCCGCTAATCCCGCCGCA